>JAYTNK010000520.1:0-10256 GCA_043748375.1 Cytophagales bacterium | reverse complement strand
TGGAGTCCGCGCTGAAACGTGGGGCTAACATCATTGCCGAAGTGGTGGGTACGGGTATGGCAGGCGATGCCTATCATCTCACAGGCACACACCCTGAAGGCGAAGGCGCGTATTTAGGTATGTTAGATGCGTTAGAAGATGCGGAAATTTCTCCTGACCAAATAGACTATGTCAATGCACACGCTACTTCTACAGCACAAGGCGATGAGAGCGAAGTGAAAGCTATGGCAAGGGTTTTTGCAGGTAACAAACACCTTCATATCAGTGCCACTAAGTCCATGACAGGGCATTTATTGGGTGCGGCGGGTGCGATTGAAGCCGTTATCAGTATCAAGGCTATCCAAGAAGGCATAGTGCCACCTACAGCCAACACAGACGAAGTTGATCCTGCTATGGCGCATCTTTTTGATTTAACTTTAGGCAAGGCACAACACAAAGAAATCATATATGCTATGAGCAACACCTTTGGATTTGGCGGGCATATCGCTACAGTTATATTTAAAAAATATCTGCCTTAATATTTTTATAGCTATGATAGAAACCATTAAAAAACTATTTCAAAGAGACCTTAAACGGCTCAAAGTCGAGATTTTGCAATACCAAAACGAACAGAACCTTTGGCGTGTGGAGGCAAGCATAGCCAATTCCGCAGGCAATTTGTGCTTACATCTCATAGGCAATCTCAATACCTTTATTGGGGCGCAATTTGGCAATACGGGCTATGTGCGTCAGCGCGAGCTTGAATTTTCAGCGAAAGATATTCCAGTGCAAACCCTCATAACCAATATTGAGGAAACTATATTGATAGTTGAAAATGCACTTTCTTTTGTTACCCATGAAGACCTGCAAAAAGAATATCCTAGAAAGGTTTTTGATGAAATGGTATCTACAGAGCATTTTTTGATACACTTGGCTATGCACCTTGCCTACCATTTGGGGCAAATCAATTATCACAGGCGTTTATTGGATAAATAAATGACTCAAAAAGTAAATATTTTAGCTTTTGGCGCACATCCTGATGATGTAGAATGTGCAGCAGCAGGCGTTTTGCTCAAACATATTGCTTTAGGAAAGTCGGTTGCTATCATTGATATGACGGCAGGCGAGATGGGAAGTTATGGCACACCCGAAAGCAGGAAAGCAGAGGCAAGTAGCGCGGCTAAAATTTTGGGTATTGCGCATCGAGAGCAAATGAACTTGCCTGATGGAGGCATAGAAAATAATGAGGCAAATCGAATGCAGGTAATCGAAATTATCCGAAAATACCAACCCGACATAGTCTTAGCCAATGCAGTATTAGACAAACACCCTGACCATGCGCAATCGGCTCGCTTGGTGGCTGATGCCTGTTTTTTGGCTGGTTTGAAAAAGAAAGAAACCTATTTTGAGGGTGTTTTGCAAGCAGCATGGAGACCACAAGCAGTATATCATTATATCCAAGATTATTATATAGAGCCTGATTTTGTTATAGATATTACGGACTATATGGATAAAAAAATGGAGGCTATTCTTGCCTACGAATCCCAATTCGTAACTCCAAAAGACAAAACACCCAATTCTATTATTGGGTTGCTTGCCCAAATTAAAAACATGAATAGTATCTATGGCAGACCTATCAATGCCTCTTTTGCAGAAGGTTTTACGGTTCAACGATACATAGGCGTACATGATTTTTATCAGCTTCGCTAATGCTTTTTAGAAAAAAATTATGCAATCCTCCCTCACTTTAGTCAATCCGCAAAACGGCAATTTAGCGTTCAAGTTGCTTCCATTCGAAGGCAATAATCATTTTGACCATATCCAACGGTTGAATTATTATGCAATGATATGGGTGCAAGCAGGACAAGGAACAGTAAAAACAGGCTTTTCAAGCTATCAAATGGAGGACGATATGCTGTTTTCTTTTGCACCTTATGAGCCGTTTATGTTCTTGCCTGATGCCCATATCAAGGGAGTGGCATTGTATTTTCATCCTGACTTTTTTTGTATCCACAAACATCAGCAAGAAGTGGCGTGCAATGGCATACTGTTCAATAATTTATACGAAACACCGTCTATCAAAATTGATGCGGTTTCTAAAGGTACTTTTGAAATGTTATGCGAGCAGATGAAGGCAGAAATAGAAAACAAACAGTTGGCACAATATGAGTTATTGGTGTCTTACCTCAAAATATTTCTCATCACAGCTTCTCGCCTCAAGACACAACAACAGCCCGCAGGCAAGGAAACAAACACAGAAAGCAAAGAGCCATTTATCTTGCAAACGCTCAAAAATTACATAGAAACGCATTTTAAAACCAAACACTCTGCCAGCGATTATGCAGATATGTTGCACATTACGCCCAAAGCCTTAGCCAAAATAACAAAAACGCATTTCAACAAAACGCTTACAGATTTGATTGCGGCGCGTATCGTGATAGAAGCCAAACGTGAATTGTACCTTACCTCCAAACCTGTAAAACAAATAGCCTACGAATTGGGCTATGAAGATGCCTATTATTTCAGTCGCTTCTTTAAAAATAATACTGATGTGTCTCCACAGCTTTATCGAGAAACGGTAGGGTTTGCAAGGGCAGAAGTCCAATAAAACCATGTAATATAAAAAAAAGCTGTTCCACTTTTGGGACAGCCTTTTTAGTTACTCTACTTTTATCATTTCGCCTGCTATCCAATCCCTAAATTCATTGGTGTAGTACAGATAAGCACTACTGGCAGAGGCTTGGTATTGCCCTTTGATGTCTGCTTTTAGGTCTAAATGCACGGTTTTGGTTTCATTGGCATCGAGGTTTTTATAGTAAAAAACTATATAATTACCGAAAAGTTCATAATAATCAAATACACCTTTTTCTTGCAACTCCTTCAACTGCCATGCCTGTGGTGTGAGTCCCGAAGGTATGCCTACCATAGCCAAACTCATCGCTTGGGCTTTGTTTTGCTTGTTCTGCAAAGTAGTCGTGAAGCGCACGGTTTCATTTACCTTGACAGTTTTTTTGGCAAGTGTAGTTTTGATAGATACTTCGCATTGTGGCTGTGCAGTAGGCGTGTAGGCATTCCAAGTCAAATCAAACGTGTAAGGCACAGGATTATTGCCTTCAAAAACCACCTCTAAGGTATTCTTGCCTACCAACAAATGAGGAGCTAAACTTTCTATGATAGCGCGATTGGTTTGGTCTTTCGAGATAAGCAATGGCTGTGTGTGATTGTTCAGGCGCACTTGTATTTTTACGTCTTGCGCCATTTTTTGGTTGTACTTTTGGAATTTTGAGAGGGCTTTCAAGGCTAAAATAGTGCCTTGAGTAGAGCCAAAACAACCATATTGACGTGTGCCTGCTATATAGTTTACCAAATCTAACAGTAACTTATTTTGAGGTGTTGCCTTTTTCAGCTCCGCCATGAGTATCAAAGACGCTGTTTCAATTTGTAAAGAATAGCCATAAGAACCCACCATACTTGCCTGTGACACCAATTTGCCCAGCCCTTTAGTGTCGGCTTCGTAGGCAAGTTTTTTCGCAAGTTTTTCCGCTTCTTGTAGCCTGTTTTGTTTCAGGGCTACATTGTAAAGGAGAGCCATTTGATAGGCATCTTCGGTTTTTAGCGCGTTTTGGTAGGCAAGTTCATATACATCAGCGTATTTCTCAAATGCCATATTGCTTTCCGAAAGTGCAAATACCACGTAGGCATTTTGGGCAGGCGAGCCGTTGTTGAACCCGCCCTTGCCTGTTTTTTGCTCCAACAACCACTTACAAGTACGCTCAATCATTTTTTTATCTACTTGCGGATACACTTCAAGCATATCTGTAAACTCCATAATGCCCAAAGCTGTCAAGCCTATGTGTGCGGGACCTTTGCCAAACCAATCAAAACCGCCTCCATTTACTTCATATCCTATCAATTTTTTGTAGGCTTTTTCTGTAAATCCCAATGCTTTAGCTTCTATTGCTTGGTTGGTCTTGCCTGCCTCGCGCAAATATTGCAACGCCATAATATTGGGATAGGCTGTAGAAGTAACTTGCTCAAAACAGCCATACGGTTCGCGTATGATGCCTTCCACGCCTGCCATCATTTCTTCCAATATATTGGGGAAAAAGGTAAGTTTGACTTGAGTAGTGCCTGCAAGGGCTTTGTTGTAATCAAACTCAAAACTTTTTTTCAATGTGTTGCCTGAAAGCCCTATCGAAGTAGGAAAGCCCTTGGCGCGTATCTCGATAGGATAGGTAGCTTGGTCTTCCATGTCTTCGCCCACAAAACTTACCTGCACAGAGGCTTGTGCGGTAGGCGAGATAGCCACGATGTCAAAATAGAAAGTTTCGCCACTTTTAGGGGCTAAGGTAATTTCTTTTCCTTCGGCATTTTGGGCAGTGTTTCGCAAACTTTCAGAGCTTCTTATGGAAATGATGCCTTTTGCGGAGGTAGGCAAGTTGTTTTTGACATACACCGCCAAGCGTGTCGTGTCTGCCACTGCCAAATAAGCAGGCAATTTGGTTTCTACTTGCAAAGGGCGTTGCACTGCGTAGGTGCTTTCCTCACGTCCAACCAAACCGTTCGCCCCTATTCCTTCCAATACAATCCTAAAACTTGTAAGGTCATCACTGTTGTAAAAACTTGCCTGCGCTTCTCCTTTGGCATCTGTATAAATGTCTGACTGCCAAAAAAGCGTGCTTCTGAAGTCCGTTCTTTGCACAGGATTGCGTTCTCTGGGCGTGTAGGCAATGGGCGTATATTGGCGTATGGGCGTGTAAGGCGTTTTTTGTAGTTTGTAAGATTGCAAAGGAGCTAAGGCAGCCTGCCGATAGTTATTGCTATAGTCATATTGATTTCTGTAAACAGAAAGATTGCCATTGTAGCGCATTTGATTCGGTATGCGAGCATAATCGTATGGAATGCCATCACCATCTATAAATCGTTGCTCCATATCTTTGTTGGAAAGTGCTTCATTTTGTATGATAGACGTGCCTCTGATTCTTATAACTGAGCCTGTCATACTTGCACTTCTTTGTTCGCGATAGCCCGTTACTACGACCTCTGAAAGGTCGTTGCTTGTAGAAAGGCTCAATTCATCTGTATTTACATCAATCGTCTGTATTTGCACAGGTTTTACTTGAGTTACGCCATTGGTAATGGCTATATTGGTAATATCTGTACTCGTGGCTCTTGAACCATATAATTGGGTATTATCCCTCCACTTTATTTCGTCTACAGGAGTCCAACCATTATCCAAAACAGCTTGTAAATCTTGTTTTCTGCTTTTATCCTCGATGATAAGCCTTAGCATTTGCGTGGGGTCAAAGCCTGTGAAAACAAAACGACCATCTTTATCGGTTTTGATTTTGATAGCTCTTTTCAGTCCTGTCATTTCCATCAGGGTAAGGTGCGTAACGGTAGGCAAGTTCGTTTTTTTAGAAACAATCTTGCCTGAAAGCAGGTCATTTTTTTCAGGCAAATACTGAAACTTAGGCGTTTCTCCCAAAATATCTTTCCACGCAAATCTACGCCAGCCTCTCGTAAGCATCAGGTGTTCAAGGGCTACAGAGGCAAGTGGTTCGTCTTTTTTGAAATAAAAATTGGGTTCTTCTATCTTGCCTACCAATTCGTTGCTCATCAACAAATAAGAGCAGATATTGTCTTGTTTGTCGTCTGCCATTGTCCAAATCTTGTCATTAATCACCGCCATAGAAAGGTTTGCCGAAACAGGCTTGCCTGCCTCATCTGTAGTGCTGATGCTTACCTCCACTTTTTCGCGTGGGCGATACATATCTTTGTTTGTTTTGGCTTTGATTTTCAGGGTTTTATGCGCATTGGCGAATACTATTCTTTCAGCGCGTGGCGTTGCTTGTTGGTCAAAAAGCGTCAAACGCACTATGCCTATGGGCATTTCTTGGACAGGAATGGTAAGTTTATTCGTGCCTGCTTGGGCTTTTATTTTCTGTTTGTAATGTATCTTGCCTGCCGACTGCGCTATGATGTACACGTCATCTGTAGTAGGCGCGTGAAAACGTACTTGCAAGTCTTCTTTGGTGTTAGCTTCTATAGCTATAGCGTATCCGCTTGCTTGTGTGGTAGGCAAGGCAAAAGTTTGGGCAATGCCTACAGGCAAGGTAATTTTGACTTGATAAGTTTCATTTTGTTGGGGCGAAAACTGAAAAGAACCCATACCTTGATGCACACTTTTGAACGAAGTAAGTACATTGCCTTTGCTGTCTATCAAATCCCCACTCATATCTACAGGCTTGCCTACTTTGCTTAAGGCTTGAAAAGCGACTTTGCTATTTACACCAGCTACTAAATCTCCTCCTTCGGGGAAAAAGTGCAAACTTATCTGATTCAATGTAATAGGTATGCTTCGCGCAATGGACTCACTTTTGCCCAAATATTGAATTTGCACATTCAAGATGCCATCTTCAGTTTGTAAGTCGGTAGGCAAGATAAAACTGACTTTAGCCTTGCCTGCCTTATCTGTAGTAGCTTGTCCTTGATAATGTTCCTTGCCTGCGAGCATCACAGTAAAGTAAACAAGTGTATTTGAAATAGGCGTATTGTCCAAATTCCTTGCCTCCAAGTCTGCTACGGCTGTTTCGCCTGCGCTATGCGATTTTCTTGGAAAGTTCATCGTGAGCAAAAAATTAGGCATCACGATTTTTTGGACTTGTATTGTTTTTTCAAAAACACCTTTGTCTCCGAAGTTTTTTGTCCATTGGGTATAAAAGCGCAACGTATAAATCCCACCCGCCACATCATCCAATATAAAACCAGAACTCGCTGTACCGTCTGACACATGAAGCGTTTGTTTTTCCATGACATTGCCTTTGGTGTCTATCAATTCGGCATACAACACACTACTCAAATAGCTTGGTTTATGCGAATTGCCTTCTACCATATACGCCTTGAACCAGATAGTTTCAGAGGGTTTGTAGTACATTTTGTCCACGTGTGCATAGACTTTTTCTTGTGGAACAGTCTGAGTATATTGTTGGTATTTTTCTTGCACAGAAGTCAAGAAATCCAATAAAGGCAAGCGAAAAGCTGTTACGAACAGCACACTTGGCAGAAGGAGTAAGAGGAATTTTGTTTTCATAGCGATTTTATTTGTAGCACAGACGGCTCGTCTGTGTGGTTTGTAATGAGAAATTTGTATGGTCAATAGCGCACAGACGAGCCGTCTGTGGTACAATCAAAACTTTGTTTTCAAGTTAAAGCCCCAAGAGCGCGGGGCAGGCAAGTTGAATAAATCTAAGCCCGCGCCTTGCCTGTAGCCCATCAAGTTGGTAAGTGGGTCATTGCCTTTGTAGGGCGCGTACAGCAATATATTTTGTCCAAAAAAACTGATGCTTGTTTGAGAAGCGATATACATTTTGGACAACAAACTTGTTAAGTCATATTTCAGTTCAAAGCTACTCAAACGCAGGGAAGTCGCTTTTTCTATTCCTTCCTCGCCTACCCCTGTGAAGCCATAGCGCACCCATTTGTTCTCACCTACAGGCAAGTTTGGATTCGCAAAACTGACAGGGATTTGATTAGGCAAACCATTTGTCCCCACGCCTTGAAAAACATAGCCTGTAGTGTGGCGCAAATTGGCACTTTCTTGAGAACGCCCCCAATAATTGAGTGCCATTTGCGTACCATTCCAAACGTCCCCACCTATGCGCCAATCAAACGTAAATGTCAAACTTAGATTTTTGTAATACACCAACCCTTTCCACATCAATATCAAGTCAGGATTTGGATTTCCTATGATTTGAGCCTGTGGGTTTACTGTAGGAAAGCCTGTAGTTTGGTCTATTACCAAAGCCCCATTTTCATTGCGCATATATGCCGAACCTACGATTGTCCCAAACGGCTTGCCTGCTATCAGATTGGTAGCAATATCTTGATAACCCGCCAATGGAATTTCTGTACGGTTTAGATTTGGGTTTAGGTCTTTCACAAAAGGACGGAAAATCTCTGCATGAAGGCTTGTAGAAAATCCTGCTTTTTTATTGTTATTGTAGTAGTATCCATGATGCTCTTTGTTTTTTATGTGTACTGCGAACTCTATACTTCTGTTACGGATAGTGCCTACATTTTCAGGCAAGAATGAGCCATTATTTTGTAAAACAGGCGTGATAAAGTTTTGTATCAGCCCATTTTCATAATGCACCTGAAAACGCAATACATCCCATAAATCATCTGTGTAAAGAGCAGCTTTGAAAGTAGTATTTATTTCAGGTAAAAGTCCTTTTGGGATAAATAATTCATTGTTTTCAAAATAGCGGGCATACTGCGCTGATGGGTAGGCAAGGGCGTTATAGTCCCAAGTGCCATACACCAAATTCATTTCCTGCACACTCCTATCAAACCTTGCCTCCAAATAGAGGTTAGGCGCATTATAATCAAAAATACCCCAATTAAACCAATCTTCAAGCACATACAAAGTATTTGCCTTTACCCACGCATGAGGCAAAAGCAAATAGGGTTTGGACAGCGTAGAAGAAAAATAACTGTTGTTCTTTAGTTCTGCCTCAAAAAAATCATATCTTCTGTAGTCAGATGAAAGTTCTACTTCGTGTTTCCACCTTGTGGGCGCACCTTGTGTAATTTTTTCGCCTGTAGGCAAGACATCAATTCTGTGTAGGTTGTATTTTTGATAATCCAAAGTGTATTTTATACATTCATTAAAATTATTTTGTGTTAATCGCCCAAGCAACTCTGTTTGAAAGTTGTCTATATTTTCGTTCCTTTCTGTGCGCCTATCCAATACAGCAGGCAAGGAAGAAGTTGTTGAGATGGTTTTGTTGAGGTTTTTTCTGTAGTAAATACTTGCCTGCCCAAATTTATCCCATACATTGTTGTCCTTATTTTCATAAGTTAAATCTGCTCTTCCGTACAAAGTTTTTCTATCGCTATGGTCTGCCAAAGCGCGTGCAAGTTGAAAGGGATTAAAAGATTGGTTCGGGCTATGGCTTCGCAGGGTATTGTCAGCGAGCAAATACGCGTTTGTACTTTGGGTGGCTTCTTTTCGAGAAAGCCCGTTGCTGTTGTCAAAAGTAGGCGGAGTGCGCAAAACAGAGGCAAAGATTTGTTGCCAATTATTGCCCTTTTCAGGAATTTGTGCCTGCTCGCCTATATAACCCAAGTAACTTTTAAAGGTTGTTCCCATTTTACTTCTTTGAAATCGCAAGTTGATTTTATCCGTTTGCTGTCCTATTTGGGGTAAAATACCGTTGCTATTGACGCGCTCATACCGCACAAGTGCCTCCAAATAAGCTTTTTTTTCGTAATTGTTTACATAATAGGAACTATTTTTTTTATTCTTCATCAAAACCTCTACAGCCTGCATAGAAGCAACACCTATGCGCAGAAATTGATAAGGATTATAACTTTCAGCTTGCCTGCCTGTGCCACTTTCGGAGAGTGCGCCATTCCTATCATAGTTATAGTTGCCCTGCACATATCTCAAGTTAGCGACAGGTGCGCCCCAACTAAAAATTTCATTTGTTTCCGCACCTTGCCACGTGTTTTTGCCATTCAACGGTTGTCCTTGCGCATAGTCTTTTTGCAGGGCAGGCAAGCGATTGGGACTTGAGAGATAGACTTGATTTTCAAGCTTTATTTGTAAGCGTTTGCTACGATCAAAATCGTAACTTTTAGTACGTATTTTCAAAGAACCATCAGCCTTAGTCCGCACTCTGTAGATGTTGATACTTGCATTTTCGTTGATAGGCTCGTCATATTGATACGTGGAGGTATTTTTTCGAAAAGTACCCATACCATCTTGGAGGGGAATAGTGATAGTTGTATCTTGCAAATACCTGAAGTAATCGGCACTTTTACGTATGATTTTTGGATCTGGAGAAAGCACCTGCACCTCTGCCTCAATTTGCTTACCCGATTTTAAGCCTTTGGCGGTAACTGTAAATTCTCTGTCTTCGTAGCCAATAAAAGAAATACGCACCCTATCGCCTACTTGCGCTCGCAGGGTATATTTGCCGTCTATGTCGGTTGTAGTGCCTATTTTGGTATTTATTATTAGGATATTGGCTCCAGGAAAAGGTTCTTTATTTTCGTCTTTCAGCACGCCTGAAAGCGTAATGGTTTGTGCATAGCCATTTTGGTAGGCAAGGCAAAGAAAGCACAAAATCAGACTAATTTTGTAAGGTGAAATCATATTATAGCTGGTTTAGGATTTTATATTGTTTCGCTGATATTGGTTAAACAAAGGTACTGATTTTTTTTATTAAACCCAAAAAATAAGTCGCAAGATAAACAACCTTGCCATCACT
>JAYTNK010000519.1:0-16311 GCA_043748375.1 Cytophagales bacterium | reverse complement strand
GCAATTATTCAGGCGATAAAAAGGCTACTGCCCTTTCTTTTACGCACGTAAGAGGCAAAAAGGTTACCGCTGAAATTACGCTTTCTGCCGATATTGTACGCAAGGTATTAAAAACCAATGCCGAAATGATTACCAATTATTGGCGTTCCTCTACGATGGGCGTGGTACAAAGTGGGGCTGTAGGCGCACAAGGGCATTATGCCAATGGGCTAACTGCCTTATTTATAGCCACAGGACAAGATGTAGCGTGTATTGCAGAAGCGGCTACAGGCATCACACGCATGGAAATGACAGCCGATGGCGGTTTATATGTCAGTGTTACTTTACCCAATCTTATCGTGGGTACTGTAGGCGGAGGTACTTCCTTGCCTACCCAGCGCGAATGTTTGGAGTTATTAGATTGTTATGGGGCAGGCAAGGCGCGAAAATATGCCGAAATATGTGGGGCATTGGTCTTGGCAGGCGAGATTTCAATAGCAGCGGCGATGGCAGCAGGGCATTTCTCTTCGGCGCATCAAAAACTTGGGCGAAAGAAAGCTTAACTTACCTTTCAATATGTCTGCCAAGCCTAATTTTAGGTATTTGTGTACGCGAAAAATGTAGGGGCAATCCCTTGTGGTTGCCCTTTTTTGGGTAGAAACATTCCTTTTTTCTGAAAGTTTGTATGATTTGCGAGGGCAACCATAAGGGATTGCCCCTACAAAATTCATTTGGCAGACATATTACTACCTTTACTTACTACACTTTTCGACACCCAATTCTTTTTTTTAGCCGTTGTTTGTGTCCCCACAAACAACTATAGTGAAGACAAAAACAACAGCTAAGCCAATTCTTTTTTTATAGCAGATAGTTTTTTATGTTCTTCTGAATCTATATCTTGATGGGCTAATTGGTCATCTATATCTTTCAATAGCATAAATTTAGCATCTTCGTACATTTTGAGTTTAGCTTTTCGTCCTGTCCACGCATTATTATATTGATTGAGGCGTTTTTTTAACCACATCAAACCAATTTCTATGTCTTTATTTTGGGCATACTGTTTTTCTAACTCTTCTGCCGACATTTCGCGTTCAAATTGTGCGACTTCTTTGAGACGTGAGGCAAAATCTAAGTCAGTGCTTTCCTCGTGTTTATATTCAGGCAAGACAGTAGATTCTTCTTGTTGCTCATCGGTATGTTCTGTAGGCGATTTGAAGCCCATTTCAGTAGCTTGCGCAAGTAGTTTGAGCGTATGTTGTTTAATACTTTCGTCTTCTATGTCGGCTAATGATTGTTCTAAATAATATAAAATAAGTTCGATTTGCGCTGTTTTTTTCTCCTCTTCGTCTAAAAATTGCCCCAATGCGGCAAGATGAAAGTGGTAAGATATTTCCGTATTTCCGTTTAGGTCGTGAAGGGAGGCAAGCTGATAAGAGGTTTCGGCTAAACCATATTTAATATTGTGGTCTTGCTTGAGCGCAAGAGCCATTTCAAAAGCTTCAAGTGCTTGTTTATTTTGATGTAGATACCTATAATATTTACCTAGATTGTAATGCACAAAAGCAGTGCGGGTTGGCGGTGCGTCTGCCAAAAGATTTTGATAAAACAAAGGAATGTTTTTTTCGGGCATTGCCAAGCGGACAAATATTGCCAAATGTGCCAATACTTTGCCAAGTTGTGTTACGTTATTGCTTGCCTCATTGTGTTGAATGGCTAACTCAAAATTACTAAGTGCAAGCGCGAATTCTTGCGTATTGGTATAAAATGCACCGAACATATTATAGCACTTGCCTACCTCTGCGAGCTGGTTTTCGGCTTGAAAGTAGGCAAGGGCTTGCGTAATGGCTTGTTTCACGGCTTCAAGTTCGCCATCTATGAACAACATACGCGCCACTTGATATTGTGCTTCGCCTTTTTGGGCAGGCAAGGCAAGGGCTAACGCTTGAGTAGCATAGCGCAGAGCTTGTGGTTGGTCGCCTTCGTCTGCTAACAGTTTGGCAATTTCTATGGATTGGTGCGCTTGTTGTTCGGCTGTTTGCGCCTTAGCGAGTGCCTCCAACATTTCGGCAAGGGAATGAGTGTGCATAAGCATAAATGTTTTTAAAGTAAAGTACCGTATAGTTTTTGGCAGGCAAGTTTAGAACTTGCCTGCCAAACTATAGTATGGCTATGAATAATTAACCATTAACCATTAATTCTTATTATTGGGCAGTCCAACCTCCATCAACAGGAATAGACACGCCCGTTATTTCAGAGGCAGTTTCAGAAGCAAGAAATAGCGCAAGTTCGCCCAATGTTTCTGTCTTTACAAATGCCTTAATAGCTTGCTTTTTGAGCATAACCTTTTCAATCACTTCGTCCTCCGTCATATTGTGTGCTTTGGCTTGGTCTTTAATTTGCCCTTCCACTAAAGGAGTGCGGACATAACCAGGACAAATAGCGTTGCACGTAATACCATAAGGCGCGCCTTCCAAACCCAAAACCTTTGTAAGCCCTGTAACGCCATGTTTAGACGTTACGTAGGCAGACTTGAATTCTGAAGCCCGCAATCCGTGCGCAGATGTAATGTTGATGATGCGTCCAAAGCCACGCGCTTTCATACCTTTCCAAACCGCTTTTGAGGTATGAAAAACGGCAGACATATTTACGCCTATGATTAAATCCCATCTTTCGGCAGGAAAGTCCTCAATAGGCGAAACGAACTGCACACCCGCGTTATTGACCAATACATCAATCTGTCCAAAGGCTGTTTCTGCTTCGGCGACCATAGCTTGTATCGCTTCTAATTTCATGAGGTTGGCAGGCGAGAAGGTGGTTTTTACACCAAATTCCTTGCCTACCATCTCCGCTACTTCTGCTCCATTTGCCTCCAATCCATTGAAAGCAATGTTATAGCCTGCTTTTGCAAAGCATCGTGCTATGCCCAACCCAATGCCACTTGTGCTACCTGTAATTAACGCTGTTTTTTGCATTTTTTTACTTAATTTAAGTTTGTTATTTATTTATTTTACGATAAAAGTAAAACTTTCCGAAAGGTAAGCGATACGCGAATTCCACGCTCATACAACTTGCCTGCCCATTTATCTGTTTTGCGCGAGGCTATTGTGTGTTGCCAATCATACCTACTTTCGCCTTGCAATACTACAGCACTTCCAATGTCCAATAATAAGCTCTCTTTTTCTTTGGTTAAAGTATGGATAAAATCCATTACACAAGTAGAACCTAACGAAATAGACACAATCGTATCATTAAAACAAGGTTCACAATCTACATGAGGCGCAATGCCCTGTCCTGCTTCGTATTCATTGATAATAAGTTGGTCAGGTTTTTCTGCGAAAATACCATCTTCGTATAAACGCGTTGCGATGGCATCTGCCCAAGTAGGAAGCGCGCCTATTTTCATAGAAAGGTCAATACGGCGCGCTTTATAGTCGTATTTATAACCATACTGTTGGACACGCCGTTTCAAATCGCCCAGCCATGTTTGTGCATTGATAACGTGCAAAAGCTCTGTTTGAGCTTCATAGGCGAGGTATTCAGGCAAATATCGAAGCCCCGTTAGCATAAGTTTACGCTTGTTTTGCCTCTTCTTGTTCCCCTTCTTCTTCTTCTTCTTTTTCCTCCAGATACAAGTCCACCAAACCATTGGGCAGGCGTGTGTGTAAAGTTTTGGTGGCAGAATCAGAGCCTAAGATTATTGCATCAACGACAGGGATTAAAACCTCCTTGCCTGCGTACTCCATACCAATAATATCTTGGTGTGAGCCTTCATATAATTGCGTGATGATGCCCAATTTGCCCAATAGCTCATCTTGAACAGTATAGCCCAAAATGTCGTGCATATAAAACTTGCTGTCGTCTGTTTTGGGTAGTGTATCCAGCGAAAGCATCACACGGCAATGTATCAAGGCGTGTGCTTGTTCGAGGGTATCTACGCCTTCAAACTTAATGATAGCGCGTTTTTGTTGCACATTCACGTGTTCGATGAAGAATGGCACAAGTTGTTTTTTTACTTCTACGAAAGCTGAATCCAGCTCACTATAACTTTCAGGTTCGTCCACATCAAGCTGTAGCGTAACATCGCCCTTCAGTCCGTGTGTTTTGGTTATATAACCTATTTCATAACACTCATTTTGTTTCATAATCCCACTTTACGGTGTTGAGGAGGTGAATAATATCTTTTTTAATATAATCGATGATGGGGGCAAGCGAGTCGTTTTTGGTGGCTGTTCGAAAATATAAGGCACCACGCAAGAAGTGTTGAGTTGAGTCGGTAACATAAAATTGAAATTGGCTTGGCACATCGCCCTCCAGTTCAAATACGGCTGCTGTTTTGCCTGAAGGCGTTTTAATAATGTTTTGTTCTACACCTGTAGCTTTAATTTTGTGTTTGCTTACAAGGGTATGGGAATCGTCTATAAGCCCCGCCAAAACTTTAGCATTTGGGATTTTCTTATATGTAAGTTGAACATTTGCCTTGTATTTTGGATAAATAATATAAATCCAATGCGGTTCGGCTATACCAGCTGAATCGGGACGTATATAACTAATCGTAGCGTGTTCAAAACTATAAGGGTGTTTTTCAGCAAGGGCTTTATAGGTTGGGGTAGGCAAGTCTATTCTATTGAAGCCAACAGGCTTGGGTACAAACTCTATCTCGCTTGCACACCCAACCAATAGGCAGGTAAGCAGGCAAGTATATAGGCTTATCTTTAGAAAATGGAACGTTAGCATATAATCACGCTTGTTTTATTTGAGCGCAAAGATACGTTTTTTTATTGGTTTTTCAAATCAAAAGTAATGTATCACCATTATGCGAGTCTTGAGGCATACAAGAAACATTACCCTTAAAAATGCCTTGGTTTAGACAAAGAAAGACAAGTATGTCTGTATAAAGAATCCGTTGTCTGACAATTTTTGTGGAAGCACTAAATTAGTCACACCCAATAGAAATTTTGTGGGAGGCATTGAAGTAGGCAAGAATGACAAAAAAGCCCACGCTTGTGCATGGACTTTTTGTTTTGGGTAGGCAAGTTGTAAACTACTGCACAACACTTCCTAAAAATAGGCAAGGCTAGCACCTTGCCTGCAAAAATATGAGATAGTTTTGAACAAAATGCTCTTTGTTTTTCTAAACACTATATTAAAAAGACAACCTGCTCATAGTTGTTACTTTTCGTTAGCTAAAAGATTGGCAAATAAGCGGTACGCGCCTTTTACGCCTGCAGGCAGTTGGCGAAAAAAGGCAAGTCCTGTATAAATAAACTTTCCTTTTCCAAACTTAGCATAAATTAATCCGCCTTTTAGTTCTGGCTCATCAGGGTCTGCGGAGGCAAGTACAGCCTCATATTTTGCGTCCCAGTCTTGGGCAAAATACAAGCCTCTTTCTTGCACCCAGCCCGTAAAATCTGCGTCTGTTATCTTATTAGGCACATTGAGCAAGGGGTGGGCAGGCAAGAGAAAACGTATAGGCGCACTCTCTACAGTAACCCTTTCGCGCCCAATGGTGAACGGATACACGCCTAAGTCTTTCGTTACCAATCCTTGACTGGTATTATATTGCACTACGACTGTACCGCCTTGTTCTACATATTTTTTCAAAAAAGGAGTAGCATTTTTAAGGTCATTCTGGGTGTTATAAGCACGAATACCAAAAATAATAGCATCAAACTGAGCCAAATTACCCCCTAAAGCGTCTGCTTTCAAACGCGTAACGGTATAACCTACTTGTTCAAGGCACGAGGCGATGTCGTCTCCTGCACCTTCAATATAGCCAATCTGCTTGCCTGCCATTTGCATATCAAACCTATCTAAGAATACTTCTGCGGTAGGGAAAACGGTTTGAATTGGAATGTGTTTGTAGTCTATGCGTTGCATACCTACTGCGGGTTTAGCCTCCTGCTCGCCTGCCAACTGTAGGAATAATTTGGCTGTGCCTGCTTTGCTGTCTTTGCTTGGCGTAATTTTGATGTCGACTTTTTGTTGCTCCTCTTTGTTTTTCAATAAGAAATTATGCACGTTGGGTTCGGCTGTCCAGCCTTCGGGCAGTTTCAGCGAAAGCTGCCCTTTTTGATTAGGACTTCCTGCCTGAAGCACAAACGTAAGGGTTTTACTTTGTTGCCCTGCAAATAGATAGGCATCTTGCGCTATATTCACCATCACTTTAGGCGTAACCTCGAGAGGGCGATAGATTTCTGTATCTTCGGGCTTCACCCATTTGTATGTAATAGGACGCTCAATCGTAAGGCTTGTTCCCTGAAAATTCACTTGCAAAATCAGTTTATAGGCAGCAGGATTTTCAGGTTTGCCACGCATGGCTTGGTCTTTTACGCTATAAAGTCCTTGCGTAGGTTTTTCAGTGAGCCAATACGGTTGCGTAGTAGGTTCTTGAGAGTTTATATAAATTTTGGTGCGTTTAGTCCAAAGTTGGGGCGCATTCAAGGTTTTAGGCAAGCTGTCTATGTCTATTACCTTGCCTGTAGCCATACTTTGAATACTTGCCTGCTCAATCACGAGGGGGAAGTTGCCCATACGCAAGGCTATTTCAAGTTTCAATCCCAATGTATCACCTTTGGCTATCGTATATTCCGTGGCATTGCCTTCTGCCCATAGCCCAATGCAGGCAAGGAGCAGGTTTTTTACTTCTTCAGCTTTATATTTTACCCAAAACTTAGCTTCTTTATCTTGTGTAGTTGCTTGAAAGTCTATCATTTTTTGGTACGCTTCGCGCAAGATAGGCGCGGTTAAATGCGATTGTTCAGCATTAAAATTTTTGTAGGCTTTTTCCAACAACGTGGCAAAACTCTCTGTACCTGCAAAGCGTTTCCAAGTAAGCGTTATATCATCTAATATATCTTTTTTGGCAGGCAAGCCAAGTGTATGTTGAAGATAGTCGGTGCGAGTGCCATGATTCTTGCCTGCCCCAAAGCCTTGCGATTTGTGCATACTGCGACTTTCAGCGGCAATACTTAGATTAGATTTACCCAAAAGCGGGTTATAATTGCCCATTTCTACGCCTACAATTTTGGCTGCACTATCTTTAGGCATATTAGAGAATTGCCCGCCCCGCCTTGAAAATACGTTCCAAACCAATCGTTTTGCCTGCCACACCTGTACGTATGTAAGTTGTTCAGGAAAGCGTGTGGCATCTCCTGCCGCTTGAAATGCCTCTTCTGCCAATATAGCGGAAGCTTCATGGTGTCCATGTCCTGCGTCTTTGCTGGGTGGGAAACGCGTAACAATCACATCAGGGCGGAAGTTGCGGATTGTCCAAACCATATCTGCCAATACTTGTTCTCTATCCCAGATTTGTTGCGATTCTTTAGCACTTTTTGAGAATCCAAAGTCGTTGGCACGCGTAAAAAACTGTTCGCCTCCGTCTGTTTTTCGGGCTTGTATAAGTTCTTGTGTACGAATCAATCCCATGAGTTCGCGTTGTTCTGCGCCTATCAGATTTTGTCCGCCATCGCCTCTTGTAAGCGAAAGATAGCCTGTTCGAAGCAGTCGTTCGTTGGCAAACCAAGCAATGAGGGCTGTATTTTCATCATCGGGGTGTGCTGCGAGGTAGAGTGCCGAGCCTACCACATTTAGTTTTTTGAGGGCAAGTTGTAGCTCGCCTGCATGATAAGTACGGGGTTGGGCGTAGGCAAGTTGCGTACAGCACAATAAGCACAAAAGTATATAGAAACGCATTCAAATAAGGTTATTTTTGCAAAGATAGCGTACTTTCAGGAATGCGGGGAGGTTTTAACAGTGATTTAACGTTTTAACTTAGACTTAGGGTGGTTTTTAACCTTTCCAAAGTACTAAAAAAGCCACTCATTTTATTTTAAAATCTAAAATAAAGTTTTTATATTTGCGACATCCTAAAAAGAGGGTTTTAGCAGTAAGCAAAATATTATCTTTTGTTTGGGGCTAAAAAAGAGGTGATTTTGTAGCAGTTTTAGCGTGGTTTGTTTGCCCGTCCTTTGCGTTCAAGTCTGAACTTGAACGAACATAAACGAACACTTAAATCAACGGGGGCGTTACTCCCCTGCGCCTCTTTAGATGATAACGGATTATATTGAAAAGAATTTGCAGGCAAAACTTCATAATTACAATTCAAGATTTGTATATTTGCAAATCTTGAGTTTTCTATTTGATTATGGTTCAAAGTAGTATTATTCTTTTTATCCTGTTTAGTTTGTTATGGACAGGCTGTAACACCAAAAAACCCATGTCAGAAAGTGAGTTTATCAATCTTTATGAAGACTATGTTTTCAATTCCATGAAAATTACCAGTTTTAGCTTTGATAGTTGCACGTATGCACTCGATTTGCAGGGAGCAAGAACTATGCGGAGGGAAAGCACTGTAGAAAAAGATGGGCAAAGTTTCAAATTAGTAGCTACTTATATACTGCCTGAGGTGGATTCACCTCCACCAACAATGGACAACTTGAAAGTAGTCTTGGGAGCATATATGCCTAAACTTTACAGGTTTCATGGATTGTCTGCGGTAGATTTAGATTGGGAAAAACCTTTCATACCATTTGAACCCATAAAAATATCAAACGGTTTGCTTAGGAGTCAAACTAAGTTGAACGGACACAACATGGAAACTATGACGATTGAATTGAAAGACATTGATGTTACCTTAAAAACCTTTAAAGAAAAAATGCAGATTCACGCCTACCACAAGATGCTTGCAAAGGTGTCTTTTCATGGAGTAAGCATTGCAAATCATCTTCCTGTTTGGCATGACACCATACAAGTCATAAAAAAATATCCTTTACAAAATTATATAGACCTCAATAAGCAAAATCGGTAAGAATCCTAGTCCGTTGAATTGTGCCTAACAACTTGCAAATCAGTATGTTATAGGTCAGCTATCTTGTTTGATACTAAAAAAACAGGTAATTTTGTAGCAGTTTTAGCGTGGGAGAGGTCGCAGACCTCAAAACCTTTGCGTTCAAGTCTGAAGACTTAAACGAACACTTAAATCAACAGGGTGCTGCAAGGTATAGTACTGAGCCTACCACATTTAGTTTTTTGAAGGCAAGTTGTAGCTCGCCTGCATGATAAGTACAGGGTTGGGCGTAGGCAAGTTGCGTACAGCACAAAAGTATATAGAAACGCATTCAAATAAGGTTATTTTTGCAAAGACAGCATACTTTCAGGAATGTGGAAAGGTTTTAACAACGTTTTATACTTATAGGACTTTCGCATCCCCCCATTTCATAGGGGGCTATTCAAAATTGAACCTCTAAAGAGGTTCTACAAAAGGCAAAAAACCCCTTGAGGGGTTTAATTTACGAATAGCCCCCTATGAAATGGGGGGATTTGGGCAAAAAATCTATAAGAGGGGCATTTGGAGAAAGGTTAAAAAGGCAACAAGCGAAAGTCCTATAAAAAACTAAAATGCTGACAATACTCTTGCCATGTTATTTTATAGTTAAAAATGCGTATTCTGCGCAAAATACCACGAAGTACGCCTACCTTTGGGGCTAATTCACGCATAATTTTTGATGAGTCCTCTCGATTGGTTTGTTTTGCTTGCTACAGTTATTAGCATTATAGGGTACGGTATGTGGAAAAGCCGTAAAAAAAAGGGGCTGTCTGATTATTTTTCAGGACACACCCTGCCTTGGTACACCATTAGTTTGTCGGTTATTTCCACGCAGGCAAGTGCCGTAACTTTTCTTTCTGTGCCAGGTCAAGCTTATACGGACGGTATGCGTTTCGTTTTGTTTTATTTAGGCTTGCCGCTTGCTATGATATTTGTGTCGGCTGTGATGCTTCCGCGTTATTATAAACTGAATATACTTACCGCCTACGAATTTCTTGAAACCCGTTTTGACATGAAAGTGCGGGTATTGATAGCTTCGTTTTTTTTGATGCAACGAAGTCTTGCGGCAGGTATTAGCATTGCAGCACCTTCTATAGTTTTGTCGGTTATGTTGGGTTGGAATAGCTATTTGGTCAATTTTTTGAATGGAGGTGTGGTTGTTTTTTATATTCTTTGGGGTGGTTCTACGGCTATCAGCCAAACGCAGAAGCTACAAATGCTTACCATTTTGATAGGTATGGCACTTGCAGGGTACTTGGTAGTTGCACTCTTGCCTGCCCATGTTAGTTTTACTGATGCTATGCACATTGCAGGCGAAGGAGGCAAGTTAAATACCATGAACTTTAAATTTGAATGGAACGATCGCTATAATATATGGTCAGGGCTTATTGGTGGCTTCTTTTTACAATTAGCCTATTTTGGCACAGACCAGTCGCAGGTAGGGCGGTATATTACAGGCAGTTCCATCACACAAAGCCGTTTGGGTTTACTATTCAATGGCTTATTCAAAATCCCTATGCAATTTGGCATCTTATTCATTGGGGCTATGTTGTATGCGTTTTACCAATTTTATCAACCCCCTATTTTTTTTAATCCTGAAGAGGTACGCAACCTCACCACAATAGCAGATAAAAAAGCCCTCCTCGACCTGCAAAATAAGCATACAGAAGCTTTTAACTATAGGAAAGACAAGGCAGAAGCCTTGCTAAAAACCTATAAAGTACCCAATGAAGCACATAAAGACATCGCGCGTAAAGACTTTAAAGAAGCTGATGCCGCGTTCCAAAATGTAAAAAAGGATTATGTGTCTTTAATGAAAAAAAGCAATCCAAAAGCGAACACAAGCGATACAAACTATATATTCTTGACATTCGTAAACCGCTATATGCCTGTGGGTATGATAGGTTTGTTGATAGCTGTTATTCTATTTGCGTCTATGTCCACTACCGCCTCCGAATTAAACGCCCTTGCCTCCACTACCACGATAGATATTTACAAACGCGCTTTGTTTCCGAATGCTACCGAAGCGCATTATTTATATGTCTCTAAAATTTTAACTTTTGCATGGGGCATGATAGCGATAGTTATAGCACAGTTTTCATTGCAATTAGGT
Organism: Cytophagales bacterium; assembly: GCA_043748375.1. Lineage (GTDB taxonomy): Bacteria > Bacteroidota > Bacteroidia > Cytophagales > Microscillaceae > RDXI01. Next base: position 5,395 of record JAYTNK010000519.1, on the reverse strand, counting down.
ACGCTCATTGAAGTAGTTAATATGTTAGGCTCATGGTTTTATGGAACAATTTTAGGCGTGTTTTTATTAGCCTTTTTTTCTAAAAACATCTTATCCTCCAATGCTGTTTTTATCGCCGCTATCGTCAGTGAAATCTTAATAATTAGCATAGACTTTAAATTTTTCGGCTTATTTCCTAATATAAACATTGCCTATTTGTGGTTAAACATGATAGGGTGTATAGGCGTAATTATGCTTAGCTATTTATTTGAAGGAATAGGCAGACTTATATTAAAAAAACAAAGGGTGTAGTTCGTGTGTAAGGCTTTAGCAACGAGTTTTAGCTTGTTGGGAGGCTTCCACAAAAATTGTCAGGCAACCGAAAGTCTAACCAATTTCAAAAACTTCCTACCCAAAAAAGCCCATGCGCAAGCGTGGGCTTTATATTTCCTTGCCTACTTCAATGCCTCCCATAAAACCTCTATCGAGCCTGCTTGTGCCGTCTTTGATTTGGTGTATAAAACTATTTATAGCGAAATAGCGTGTGTATTTTACTTGCTGAAGGCTTTTTTCAACAAGTCATGCAGGCGGTTATTTTGTTTTTTAGGAATGTCGTTGTTGTGCAAATAAGATGGCATCGTGCAGTTTCTCTTTCAATAAAGACAAAGGAGGCAAGATAGTCAAGTATTCTGCTACTCTGATGTTGCTTTTGTCAAGTTCCAATAGCTCGATATGTTCTTCGTTCTTGCCTGTGCATAAAATCAAGCCAATAGGCTCATTTTCGCCTGCTACTTTTTCATACTTTGCCAAATAGCGCAAATACAATTCCATTTGTCCTTTGTAACCTGCCTCGAAGTCGCCTAATTTCAAATCAAGTGCGACCAAACATTTCAGTCTTCTGTGGAAAAAGAGTAAGTCAATATAATAGTCGTTATGGTCAATCGTGATACGCTTTTGGCGTGCCAAAAAAGCAAAGTCGTTGCCTAATTCAATCAAAAAGCTTTGCAATTCAGCCAAAATACCGTTTTCCAAGTCTTTTTCTGAATAAGTGTCTTTTAAACCCAAGAAATCTAAAAAATATGGGTCTTTGAAAACCAAGTCAGCACTTATTTTCTGTTCATTTTTCAGGCTTTCTAATTCATTTTTGATGGTTTCTTCAGGTTTTTTGGAAAGTGCAGTTCGTTCATACAACATAGATTTGATGCGTTCTTGCAAAGTCCGCGTACTCCATCTTTCCAGTTTACACATTTCGAGGTAGAAGTCGCGTTTTAGGGGTGCTTCGATGTATATGATTTGCCTCAAATGCGACCATGCCAATTTTCCACTCAGTGTGTGGAAAATACTTTCGTCTGAAAATACTTCAAACAGCTTAACACAATTAAATAAATTAGTCTTGCCAAAGCCTTTGCCATAACTTAAAGCGAGGGTCTTACTCAAATTGGTTACAATTTGTTTGCCATAGTCTGCTTTTTGAAATTGCAAAACGTCTGTTATGATGCGTTTGCCTATCTGCCAATACAGACGACTCATAACCGCATTCACACTTACAGCTACTTCTTTTTTGCTTTCCTCAATTAGTTGAGAAATATCCGTAAAAAGTTGTTTTTCGATCTTTTCCATAGTTTTATTTGCTGAGGGCTTGTTTTTGTGCTTGAGGTCAATGATGCGGGCTTCGTATATTTCCTTGATTTCTTTGTTGTGGTTTTCATAGATATGGTTATTTACATTTTCTGTAGCCTTGCCTACCCAAAAAACATCAAAATCCCATAGGCGAGCGTGGGCTTTATGTTTCCTTGCCTATTCCAACGCCTCCCGCAAAATCTTGTCTGCCTGCGACGTGCTTGATGTTTTACTCCCCCAATGTCAGCAATTGGGAGGCAAGGTAGCGAAGTTGGCTCATGTCTATCAAATCAGTTTCTTCTTCTTGAAAAAGGTTTGTTTCATTTTTGTGCGAAAGTTCGAGATTGGTTTTTTGGGCTACATTTTTGGCTTGTTTCGAGAAGTGTATGCTATATTCGTCAGCATACCATTCCATTTTGAGAAAATCAAAAATTGCTCCACGTACTGCTTCGTATTTGTCCATTGTGAAAAGCATCACAAATTTGGAGGCTTTGGGGTAATAAATAGCCTTTGGATTATTGAGGCAATAACGTTTGTAGCGCGTTTCGAGTTCTTTGGCATTGCCTATCTCAAGCAAGGCATTACGCATTTGGTAAAATTCTTGAGCAAGCCCAGCGCGTTCTTCTTTGGTTTTGTCTTTGCCATTCACAGCAATAAACCGCTTTTTGTGCTGTTCTTCTGCCTTTTTGCAATTATCGAGATATTTATAAAAGTTCAAGAACTGATGTATCATAGCCGCCTCATCTTCTGACAGCGTTTTGCCTTGCATTTGGCGAATGTAGGCTTCCATTTTGTCAAAGGCATTACTGTAAGCAATCTTGAAAGCAAAAGCCTCATCACCTGAATACCCCATCACAAGCAATGTGAATGCCTGTCTGTTAATCAAGTACATTCTTTGTTGTTTATTTTGCGAGTTCAGATAAGAGGACTCCACAAATTTGTGGAGTCCTCGCTCCGTTTCGGAGAGTTTTGCTAACTTCTCCACAATGTTGTCAATATCGCGCAAAACGCTGTCATGGCGTTTTCCAAATGTTTCCGCTACTTTGAGCGAGGTAGTAATGGCTTGCTTGCCTTCGAGGATGATGAGATTTTCCATGAGTAAAAAAAGGGATTGGGGGTTGTTTTACTTTCCTACATTGAATACACAAACGTAATACTTTACTATCAAAATTCAAACAGCTTTGAGCAGGTAAGAAACCTTGCCTACTTCAACGCCTCCCACAAAATCTCTATCGGGTGTTTGGCTTGCCTGCCTGTACCGTCTTTTATCTGATGCCTACAGCTCGTGCCAGAGGCACAAATAATCACGTTTTCGGGTTGTTGGCGTACAGTAGGAAAGAGGACAAGCTCGCCTACCTGCATCGAGATGTCGTAATGCTCTGCTTCATAGCCAAATGAACCTGCCATACCACAACAGCCCGAATTTATCATGTGAACCTCATAGCCCGCAGGCAAGGTCAGCATCTTTTTCGTGGGAGTCATAGATGACAATGCCTTTTGATGACAATGTCCATGTACTTTTATCAAGCGTTTTTCTGCCTTGAATTGTGCCGAATTGATATTGCCTTTGTCTATTTCGCGGGCTATAAATTCCTCGAAGGTAAGCGCGTTTTCCGCTATGCGTTCTGCATCTACTTTCAATTCCTTGCCTACCAAGGCAGGATATTCGTCCCTAAAACTCAAAATACCTGAAGGTTCAATGCCTATGAGGGGCGTTTTTGCCGTTATCAAATGCTTGAATGTCCGCACATTTTGGATAGCTATTTTTTGCGCTTCGCGCACCAAGCCCTTCGATAGGTAAGTGCGTCCGCTTTCTTGGTGGTCAATTATCCGCACATTATAGCCCAATTCATACAATAATTGTATAGCTTTGATACCTATTTCAGTGTCGTTATAGTTCGTAAATTCATCACAGAATAAATATACTGTAGTATCAGGGCGCATGGGAGGCTTTAAATCGCCTTCTCCATAGACATATTCATTGGGAGCTAATATTTTACGTTCTTCCCATTTCTTAATACCTTCTTTTTTCCATTTTTTCCACCAACTCTTTAAAGTGGTTTTATAAAGCAAAGGAATAGACCTCTTTTGTGCAAAGCCTGTTATTTTTTTTGCAATACTCGAAGTAAAAGGATTGGTAAAAATGAAGTTATAGATGGCAGGCAAGATAGAAGCAAGGCGGTTATAGTAGGTATAATTCGCTATCAAATTAGTACGAAAAGGCACGCCATGTTTATCGTAATAATGTTGCATAAATTCTGCCTTCAGCTTTGCCATATCTACCCCCGAAGGGCATTCAGACCTACAACCCTTGCAGGAAATGCATAAATCCATCACTTCTTTTACAGCCTTCCAATTTTCAGCCTCACCCAAACTCTCTCCAAAGGAGAGTTTAGTATCAGCCTCACCCAAACCCTCTCCAAAGGAGAGGGCTTTCATTATAGTTCCCTTCTCTTTTGGAGAGGGGTTAGGGGTGAGGCTCTCATTCATCAATTCCCTCAAAATATTCGCCCTTGCTCTTGTAGTATCGCGTTCATTTTTGGTAGCCATAAAGCTCGGACACATAGTCCCGCCTGTTTTTTCCGTTTTTCGGCAATCTGCCGAGCCTGTGCATTTCTCTGCAAGGGCAATAAAACCTCCTGCTTCGCTAAAATCAAAAATCGTATGGGGTTCATGCGTGTGATGTTCGCCTTCGTGTCGTAGGAATTTATCCATAGGAGGCGTTTTTACAATCTTGTTTGGATTGAAAATATATTGGGCATCAAAAATTTCCTTCACACGCACCATCAGCTCATAATTTTTCTCGCCTACCATCAACGGAATAAACTCGCCCCTCAAACGTCCATCGCCATGCTCGCCACTCAGCGAACCGCCATAACGTTTCACCAACCTTGCTACAGCTTCGGCAATGGCGCGGTATTGGCGTTGTCCTTCGGCTGTTTTCATGTCAAGGATAGGCTTCAAATGTATCTCACCTGTGCCTGCGTGGGCATAATGCACTGATTTTAGCCCTAATTCTTCCAAAATCTTGTGATAATCGGCTATGTAGGCAGGCAAGTCTTCCACCATTACAGCCGTATCTTCTACCACTTCAGCAGGTTTCGCGCTTCCTTTCATATTGCCCAAAACCCCCAAACCCGCTTTGCGCAATGACCAAACTTTTGCCATATCTTCCCCACGAAGCACAGGAAAGGCATAGCCCAACCCGCTTGCCTGCAACTCGCCTACCAACTTGCCTACTACAGCATCTACTTCCTCTTTTGTATCGCGTGCAATCTCTACCACCAAAATAGCCTTTGGTTCGCCTTCCACAAAAAAGCGATTTTTAGATTGTTCAATATTGCCTTCTGTACATTCCAAAATATAATGGTCTATCAATTCACACGCTGAAGGATTGTGTTTCAAAGCTATCAAATTGGCGTGTAAACTATTGATAATGTTATCATAATGTCCACATATCAAGGCTTTTTCTGCAGGAGGCAAGGGGTTTATATGCAGTTTTGCCTCTGTCATAAAGCACAGCGTGCCTTCAGAACCTGCGATTAGCTTACAAAGGTTGGTTGATGGTTGTTGGAGGCTTATCAAATCCAGCGCGTAACCTGTATTGCGTCTTGGTATTTCTTTCTTAGGAAAGTTCTTTTCTATCTCTGTTTGATTATCAGGATTAGAAATGATAGCGTGGAGTTGTTGGTAAATCTTGCCTTCGAGGGTTTGGGTTTGTTGTAGTTTAGCTTCATACGCAGGGTAGGCAAGTTCCTTAAAAACTACCTCCGAGCCATCACTCAAAAAACCGCGT
>JAYTNK010000518.1:0-3583 GCA_043748375.1 Cytophagales bacterium | reverse complement strand
GCTTGGCAAAACAAACAAAAAAAGCCGTCTTAGTGGCAACACACGACCTCGAACCTGCCTTGCAAACGGCTGATAAAGTCTGGCTATTGAACCAACATACATTGGTGCAGGAAATCCCTGAAATGCTTGCCTTGAAAGGCGACATCGCCACCGCTTTTGGGCATCAGGGTTTGCAATATGATGCAAGGCATGATAAGTTTGTCCTTGCCTACCAAGCCACACACTTTGTGCAACTTATGGGGGAAGGACTTGCCTACCAACAGACTGAAAAAGCACTATACAGAATAGGCTACCACGTACAAGACAGCGCAGATATAAAACTTATGATACAAAATAAGAAAGACGGCTTTGTATGGGTCTGGGAAGGCGTAGATAATTTTCACACGCTTGAAAGTCTATTAGAGGCATTAGAACGATTAACGATTAACGATTAACGATTGACGATTACAAAATATTGATTATCAATTTTTTGTAAAAATAATGTTTTATAGTTTGGGTTCTTCGAAAGTTATTGCGAAAACCCGTCTAAGAATGAGCTACGCTGTAAGCGTCTGTTACCGCTTTAGCACCTTGCAAAGCCATAAAAGGGGATTCTTACAGCATAGCTACGCGAGTAGTTTTAGTAAATCCCGCCATAACTTTTTAAGAACCATAGTTTGTTAATCATGTAAAACCGCCCTATTCAAAAAGTCGTTTAACGGTTTTATTGCTTGAAAGGCAGTCGAAGCAGTCGGAATCCACGTATCTTGCCTCATAAATTCGTCTGCAACTTTGTGCCAAATGGTAAAGCTCTTGAAACGTAGATATTCCAATGCGGGATTGTCGATTGTATAACCTTTGGGCGTAGTTTTCATCTTCTCGCCTGACAAACCGTTAAAAAGACCTGTAAAAGTGGGATTTGTTACAATTGCTTGAAAGTCAGGCAAGTTATAATCAATCTCCTGCCTAATCTTACCCAATTCAATAGGTTGAGGCGCGTAAATACCACCCGCAAAAAAGGACTCGCCGTTTGGTTGTAAATGCAAATAATAGCCTGCACCTACAGCTTTCTTGCCTCCCTTTTGAAAGTACGCCCCAAAATTTGATTTGTACGGGCTTTTGTCTTTGCTAAATCGTACATCGCGGTTAATACGAAATATACACTTCTTTGGTTCTAAGTCCTGCAAATTCTCATCAAAACTTTGTAGGGCTTGCAACAAGTCGACTACACGTGTTTCAAAAGTTTGTTTGGCTACTTCATATCGTTTGCGGTTTGCATCGAGCCATGTTTTGTGGTTATTTTCTGCCAATTCTGCCAAAAAATCTAAGATGAAAGAGGTATTCATATAGGGTAGCGGTTAGTACGCGCAAAATTAGTGAAAATAACCTTCGTTTTTGCTTTTAACGTGTAAAAACACTATCTTTGCGCTTAACTTTCAATTCTAAAACAAATAAATTATGAAAAAGTTGTATTTTATAGTCGTGTTATGCATGGCTGTAGTTGTTTTGACTAACTGCGGAGGCAAAAAGGGAACAGCCATGAGTGTCGCTCATGTCAAAATCCCACAAGATGTAAGTGCTGTAATGAGCGTAGACCTAAGCCTCTTGCAATCAAAAACTACAAGCATCAAAAATGCAATGAATGGCGAAATGTTCAAAAAACTTGACATACCTACAGAGATGGCGGTTGTGTTGAAACAAGTAGTAGAGGCAGTAGATACTGACCAAAAAATGTACTTTTTCACCAAAGTAGCCACGCAAGGTTCATACATGGCAATATCATTTGTATTGAAAGATGCTAACAAACTCAAAAAGGCATTCGATCAAGCACCTACAAAGCCCAAATTTGAGAAAGAAGGCGATATTGAATTAGCTGTAACACCACAAATCGCCATAGGCTTCAAAGGTAAAACGGGGCTTATCCTTATTAATGAATCTCCTAAAAACACGCTCAACGGTGGTGCAGAAGAACCTATGGAGGAAGAAGAGCCAAGTATGGATAATGAGGAGGAACAACCTAAAAAAAACGCGCGCAAATCTGGAAAAAACGCACGCAATGAACACAAACCTATGAACCAAGGCGAGTTCAAAACAACCTTTGTAAAAGTGTTCAAGACAACAGAAGCCGAAAGTCTCAAAGAATCCAACTTTATAATAGCTGAGAAAGCAGGTTATGATGTGAGTTTTTGGTATGACAACGAGGCTATCCAAAAAGTAGCTAGTAATGATTCGCAAGAAATGTTTCAGATGTTCCCTTTCATGAAGCAACTCACTGAGCTCAAAGGCACCTCTTATATGGGTTTGCGGTTTAATAATGGCGAAGCAGTTATGGAACTTACTACCAACATGGACAAGGAAACAAGCAAGAAATACGCAAATATTATGGCGCAAGCTACTGCTGATAAACTTGGACAAAATATCCCTATTAACAAACCTTCCGCCCTTATGTCATTCAGCATAAACACAACTGCACTGTATGATTTTATGAAAGACGATGAGAAGTCTTTGGACGGAATGGCAATGAATGCACGTGAGTTTAACATGAAGCCCAAGGATATGTTTGATATGTTCAACGGCAATGTGGTACTCGCTACAGGCAGCTTCAAAGTTGCCGAACTCATGATGTTTAACCCTAAATCTTTAGAATTGGTATTGGCAGTCGGTTTGAACAAGAAAGACAATTTCAAAAAAATACTGAAAAAATTAGTCCAACAAGGCGAACTGAAGGACAAAGGAAAGGGTATTTATACCATGAAACCAGTCATGCGAGGTATGTCTGATATGTTTTTGATAGAGAAAAACGATGCTTTCTATATCACCCCTTCCAGCAAAGTTAAAGACGCGTTGGTAAGTGGAAAAGGCGGCATGGACGTTTCGCAAATAAAGGGTAATATGTTTTCTATGTACACCGATTTGAAAGCCATAATCGCTCAAGTACCCAATGATATGAAAACGGATAAAGCCGCTAACCAAATGTTGGAAAAGCTGAAAGACCTTTCTATCTCAGTAACACCCATAAAAAACAATATGACCACAGGCAAATTGGTATTGCGTTTTAATGAATCTAAAAATGCGCTGAAAATCATTTCAGAGATGATGGAAAATGCGGTTAATGCACAGAAAAAACGCGAACTAAGCATTCGCTAACTTATTTTTTTAAAACTAATAACACCTGCATTCCGCTATAATTATAGCGAAATGCAGGTGTTATTACATTTGGGTAGGCAAGCCTAAAACTATGACGCAAATAGCTACTTGCCATAATTGCGTAGAGCAATTTCCATTGTCCACCAATAAAAATCACGTGGAAAATGCAAAAGATACGCCTGCTTTTTATTCAAAAGCAGGTCATAATGCCCCAAATAATTCCACTCCCACGCCACTGAAGCCCATCCTTCCATAACTTCGGTTATCTCAGTGCGAATTTCTTTGATTTCCAGTTCCGTAAAGCCGTTCTGCATGAGTGTTTCAATCGTTTTTTGATGATGATGTGGTGTAAACTCCGTTTCCAAAAAAACCTCATTGAGTGCTTTCCAAATATCAAACCTATCTTCCACTTTAAGTCCCGTTTGTTTTACAAAATTAATAAAATCGGGTTTGTATT
>JAYTNK010000517.1:0-8387 GCA_043748375.1 Cytophagales bacterium | reverse complement strand
CAACAAACTAACAATCAGCAAACTAATAACCAACAAACCAATAATCAGCAAACTAATAACCAACAAACTAACAACCAACAAAATAATAACCAACAAACTAATAATCAGCAAACTAACAACCAACAAACTAACAACCAACAAACTAACAACCAACAAACTAATAACCAACAAAATAAAAACAATACAAACAATAACCAAACTAAAAACCAACCTAATAATCCAAACAGTCAAAATATAAAACAACTGCCTAAAGGACGCGAATTTGAAGGGCAAATCAATTGTGAAGGCGTGCTGGAAGTGATGCCTGAAGGCTACGGCTTCTTGCGTTCTTCGGATTATAACTACCTCACCAGCCCTGACGATGTTTATATTTCAGCTTCTCAAATCAAAAATTTTGCTATTCGAACAGGCGACACAGTTCGCGGACTTGTACGCCCACCACGTGAAGGAGAGAAATATTTCACCTTATTGCGAGTAGAAAATGTAAATGGTAAATCGCTTGATGAAATACGCGACAGAATTCCTTTTGAGTTTCTTACCCCCCTTTTTCCAGAAGAGAAATTAAATCTTAGCACCAAACACAACGAATACTCTACCCGTATCGTTGATTTATTCGCGCCTATCGGCAAGGGGCAACGTGGCATGATAGTCGCACAGCCCAAAACGGGGAAGACTATGCTTCTTCAAAAGATAGCCAACGCGATTGCAGAAAATCACCCTGAAGTATATTTGATTATCTTGCTTATAGACGAACGTCCAGAAGAAGTAACAGACATGGCTCGCAACGTAAAAGCAGAAGTAGTTGCTTCTACTTTTGATGAGCAAGCAGAACGCCACGTAAAAGTTTCTAACATGGTTCTCGAAAAAGCGAAACGCTTAGTCGAATGCGGGCATGATGTGGTTATTTTATTGGATTCTATTACTCGTTTGGCACGCGCTCACAACACCGCCTCGCCTGCCTCTGGCAAAATACTTTCGGGCGGTATAGATGCAAACGCCTTGCATAAGCCTAAACGCTTCTTTGGTGCGGCTCGAAACATCGAAAATGGTGGCTCGCTTACTATTATTGCCACTGCTTTAACGGATACAGGCTCGCGTATGGACGAAGTTATATTTGAAGAATTTAAAGGCACAGGCAATATGGAGCTTCAGCTGGATAGAAAGTTGTCAAACCGCCGTATTTATCCTGCTATTGATGTGCCATCTTCCAGCACAAGACGCGAAGACCTTTTGGTAAGCAAGCAAGAGTTGGCTCGTATTTGGCTCATGCGCAAGTTCATGTCTGATATGAATTCGGTAGAGTCGATGGAGTTTCTGCTCGAAAGAATGAAAGGAACTATGAATAACACAGAGTTCTTGAACTCTATTAACAAATAAATAATTTGTAATGACTCTCCCATCTAATTGGACTGCCCTGCTTGCTGAACGTCTTCTTACACCTTTGCCAAGCCAAGAGGCGCATATTGCCATGGCACCTACAGGAAGATTTGCCGACACTGTGAGTTTGAAACCCAATGATAAAACGCGCCTTAGTGCTGTTTTGATTGCGTTTTATATACGGGATAATACCTTGTATTTCCCATTGATAGTCCGCCCCGAAAACTCAGGTGTTCATAGTGGACAGATAGCTATACCAGGAGGCAAGCAAGATGATACAGATACAGATTTGGTAATGACTGCCCTGCGCGAAATGGAGGAGGAAATGGGCGTAACCGTTCCACGTGAGTGCGTTTTGGGACAGCTGAGCCACTTTTATATTCCTCCAAGCAATTTTTTGGTTTATCCTATCCTTGCCTACCTGCCTACTGCTCCTACCTTCACACCAAACCCACGCGAAGTGGTGAGAGTTGTGGAAATTGATATTACAAACTTTGCTTATACAGATACACGCAAAGAAAAAATTATTCAGGCAAGCTACATCAACGCTGAAATGCCTTATTATGACTTGCACAACCATACTGTTTGGGGTGCAACAGCTATGATTTTGAGCGAGTTAAGGCATATTTGGTTAGAGATTTTTCCCGCATAGAAAATATTTTAGACTTGCTGCAGAAGCGTTTGCATGATAAAAAAACGCTAAATTAATCAAGTCCCACGATTTTAATCGTGGTGCAGGCAAGCGAAATCTATATAATAGGTAAGTATTTTTGCCATAACTTTCTAAGAACTTAAAAAATAATCATAACTTTGTTGAAAAAACCACGTTTTCTTTTTGAGTAGCGGATGCCATACACAAAAAAATAACGGATTTTATTACTCGAAAAGAAAACGAATAAAAACAAGATTATGAGCCATTATCACACACTTGAAGAACTTATTAAGATAGATTCGCCATCAGGCTTTACACAACAAGCCTCTGCGTATGTGCATCAAATCCTCGAAAGTTATGGTTATCAACCTACTTATACAAACAAAGGAGCTGTTAAGTGTGCATTGGGTAAAAAGCCTCGCCTTGTAATAGCTGGGCATTTTGATACACTCGGCTTTATGGTATCGGGTATTCAGGCGGACGGCACAATAAGTGTTTCTATGATAGGTAGCCCTTCGCTCAATGATGCTGAAGGTGGTCATGTACGGATTTACACAACGCAGGGTAACATTTATACAGGTTCTCTTTTGATGAACGATCCTGCCAAACACGCCAATAAAGACCTTTCTACACTCATGCGTACTACCGAAAACATGACGGTGCGCATAGATGAGGCGATTTATACGGCTCAAGAAGTCAGGGATTTAGGCATTCGAGTAGGTGATTTTGTATGCCAAGAAACGCATTATCAAGCACTTCCTAACGGTTATATCAAATCTCGGTTCTTGGATAATAAAGCAGGTTGCTATGTACTTTTTGAAATAGCCAGACGCTTAAAGGAACAGCAACAAGAAGTACCTGTAGAGTTGTTTTTCTCTAATTATGAGGAAGTTGGACACGGCGCAGCAGGCGGTTATGACCAAGATATAACTGAGATGCTCGTGATAGACATGGGCGTAATAGGCAAACAACTCGAAGGACGCGAAACAGCTTGCTCTATTTGTGCCAAAGATGCCTTCAGTCCGTATGATTATACTATGCGAAGTCGCCTTGTAACTTTGGCTGAAAAAAACAATATCCCACACTACATAGATATATACCCCTACTACAGTTCCGATGGAAGTGCGGCATGGCGTGCGGGTGCGCAATTCAAAGTAGCCTTGATTGGTATGGGTGTTTCGGCTTCGCATGGTTCAGAAAGAACCCACCGTACAGGCATAGAAGCCACTATTGACTTGTGTTTAGCCTATATTAACGATTTTATAAGAACGTAATTGTAGAAGCTGAATACCTAATCTATGTTAAAAATGATGCTTCTCTGATAATTTTTGTGGAAGTCTGTAGCGACGGGCTTCCAGACTGCCGTTTTATGCCTCCCAACGCGCTAAAGCTTGTTGCTACAGTCTTGCCTCCATAAAAATTATCAGACAATCATAATTTTTAATAAATGTCAAGTGTTTTTATTAGACATCTTTCCGATTAAATTTTGAACCTTGTTCACAGTCTTTAGAAGCACTTTGGTAATATAACAAGATATTGATTATCAGATATTTAATCTAATTGGAAAGTTGTCTAATGAAAAAGCTAAATTAATCAAACCCGCGATTTTAATCGTGACGCAAGCAAAATCTCTCATAACTTTCTAAGAACCTGTTTTTTGTATAATTCTATGTATCGTTTTGCTTGTATAGCTAGCATATAACGTTCTCGTATTGTTTGAAAGCATGCCTGCGATATGCGTGTTCGTTCAGCCTCATTTTCAATCAGGTAAGTTATTTTCTGGGCTAATTCCTTGTTATCTTCTAAAGTAGCAAGTAAACCGTTCTCATTATCTTGAATCATATCAGGAATCCCACCCACATTGAAAGCGACTACAGGCACCCCACAAGCCATAGCTTCCATGACTGTATTGGGCAAATTATCTTCTAAAGAAGGGACTACAAATACATCAGCACAATTATATGCTTTTGCAAGGGTTTCAGGGTCTTTGATGAAACCTAATGATTTTATGTCCTCGCCTATAATACTCAATTCACCTATTGTAGCCAAAAATACATCCTTCATGTCTATGTATTTCATAGCATCAAGCAAACAAAATAAGCCCTTTCGTCTGTCTTGAACCGATTCAGCCACAAACAACACAATCTTTTTATCTTGTGGCAACCCAAATTGTTTGCGAGCTTCTATTTTATTATATGGCTTAAATACAGCCGTATCCAAACTATTAGGTATCAGGTTATGTGGTAAATGCTTAAAGGTTTGCGATTTTATAGACTCCTCATATAACCACTTGGATAAACAAACTATATGTAGTTTTTTATTTTCTTTAAATAACTTTGTTTTAAAATTGATTATTTTTTCTTCTTCTTCTTGATAACTTTCATTAAAATAAGTTTGATAATGAAAGCCTCCACTAAATGGATTCATGTCATGCAAACTCCACACTATAGGCTTTTGGCATTTTGTGAAAAAAGAACGATAATCTAAAAAATTGGCTACCCAATGCAAATTAATAACATCTGCTTGTATCACCAACTTGCTTGAAGCAATGTCGTAAGGCGTGTCAGGAAAACTGAAAGGTGTTTGAGGTTTATTTTTGAGCGTATTTCGATGTTTATTTTCTATGAATCGATACAAGAAAGAGCTTCTTAAGCGTTTCCACCATGTGATGGTAGGCAAGAAAGGATAAACTTCTTGTAATCCTTTGTTGTATTGATGCAAAACCAATACCTTACTATCAATACCTTGCCTAAGCAAGCCTATATGTAAACGGTACAATGCCTGAAAAGCCCCACCGTTATCAGATGTATTAATGTGAACAACTTTCATAAATTACGATTTGAAAATGGAGGCAGAAATTTTTTGTATATCATCTGTGCTTGCATAAGCCAAAGCCTTTAAGTCCAATAATTTGTGTAAATCTTGATTATCAGACAAAAAATTATGAATCTTGCCTCCCTGTGTATAGTCTATCGCCATAAAATTGGTCTTTAAAGTATGCGCGAATAATACAGAGTGAAAACGCATACATAAATTGAACTTAGCTGTTTTCATAGCCTCAACTGTCGTACGAACTTGTGCGTTTTTGGTATAGAAAAAATAATCTTCTCCATCAAAATATTTCTTCAAAAAACGCCTATAAAATTCGCGGTCGTCCCCCCCTACTGTAAAGGTGTGCATAGGATAAAAAGCAGGTTTTACGTCATTTTCTTTACAAAATTGCTTTATAATTAAGGCGGTATTAGCTTCAAACTTGTCACGCATATCCAAAAATTCTATTTCCGATAAGTTACCTTTGTATTCAGCCGACCATTCACGCAAAAAACACGCCAAGACAGGTTTTTGTGCTGTTACAGTAATTTGCTTATTGAGTTTTGAGATATAAGCAAACGCGCCATCTCCAGAGTTTACTATATCTTGCCTACCTGTTAGCTCTTGGGCATACAACACCGATTTATTATCGCGTAATTTGATTTCATCAGACCACAACAAAATTTGTTTGACCGCCTTGATGTATTTTTCACCAGACAAAGGACCCAATCCACAACCAAATACTACAGTTTTTTTGCGGTACATTTTGGCTACTTTGAAAGCCCAAAGTGGCACAGCCAATGCCTCCATGTCCATAAGTGGTCCGCCTCCCATGACAACCTCGTCGCATTGCGAAGCAAAGCGGGCAAAATCAAAGGCATCACAAGGCACTACAGTAGCCTGTATGTCCAGCTCTCGAATAGTTTTTTCTGTAATAAATGGATACAAGCTCGAAATATAAAAATTGACATTCGTATATTTTTCTTTGTAAAAATCTACTATTTGTCCTAAAATAGCTTTATCGCCTACCGTTTCTGTGCCATACCAGCCCACAATATATACATTTTTACCCTTGCCTACCCGCTTAGAGGCAAAGGGAAGCCAAAGGTTTAAATACTTTGCGCGTGCAATATTTTGTATAGTAAAAAAATCTTTCCAAAAAATACTTTTGTATTTATGAAGTTGCTCCTTGTACGTAATAGGTGCGTGATAATCGTGGATACAAGAATCGCAATTTTCTTTCAAAATACGTCTGCGCTCCGATAATTTGCCTTTGAATAATTGCAAGGCAGATTCTTTGAGCGAATTGCCCAATTTCTTTGACTTTGGTGCGCAATAATGCATATCACCACGCGAGTCCAACACAACACCTTTTGTTTGATAAGGACAACCTATTTGCCTTTTTGCACCGCCCAGCATACCAATAATACTTCTGTAGGTGCGCTGATACGTTTCGTTTGTTTCGTAGGTGAGTTCCAATTTTTTGAAAAAGCAGGCAAGATGATACAATTCTTCCTCATCAAAGTTGCGTATGACCTCGCCCCTATCCGCATTGTATAACCTGTTGATATGTTCTGCTACACGAAAACGCCCATATAAATTTTGTTCACGCAAGAAATCCAATAATACATCTACTTCCCATACATTCACTTTTGAAATAGTGCAACCTACAGCTATAGGTATATCTGTATGTTGTCTAAAATGATTGATGACTTCCATCGCACTTGCAAAATTGCCTTCCCTACCCCGCACACGTTCATGCGTTTCGCCATAGCCATCAAGCGACACCATTATGCTAAAAGTTTTATGATGTTTTTGACAAACCTCATAAACAGCCTCTATACGTTTGATAACGTCTTTAGATTTTATGGCATTGGTGATGATACTCAAACCATGCAAAGTAGGCAAGGTTTTGCAACACGCTTCGTATAGCGCAGGCAAGTCTTCGCGTAGTGTAGGCTCTCCGCCTGTAATACCCACATGGCGAATATCTGAAAACAGTTTATCTTGAAGTATGGTAGCAAGATTTTCAGGCGTTATTTCAAAGTCTTTTTTTTGTTGCCAAATATTGCACATCGTACATTTTGAGTTGCAAATATCATTGGCATTGAGGTTGATGACGTGTGGTTTAGGTGGGAAATATTGATGGTAAAAGGTTCGCTTCCAATCATCAAAACGAAATTTTGTTAAGTAATAAAATGGTTTAAGAATTTTTTTTATCTTACGGAGCATATTATTTAGCTTTGAGAATAAAGGATATCTTGCGTCTTATCCACTGGAGCAAAGTTGCTTTTTGTGGTTCTCTTAGGTGCTTATTCAATTTACTTTCATAGTATTCGGAGCGTATGAGGTAAGAAGGGTGTGTAAGTGGGAACGTAAGCGCGTTAGTTTTTAACTTGTAATGAGGCGAGTTTTCGTTGGTAGTGTGCGTGGCATCTTCTCCAAAACCAAGATTAGAAATAAGGTTTTGAGTAGGCAAGATAGTAAGCCCATTGTGTAAGAGGTTACAAAAAAACCATTGGTAATCCCATATATCATTACCACGTTTATGTGCAAAATTTTGGAAAAGTTGATGCCTGTATATTGCCTCTCTTTCTGGAAACAAACAAGCGAAGAAGTCTTGCATATCGGGTTGCAACAGTTTCATCTCAAAATCATATTGCTTCCAAGCTCTGCGCCAAGTAGCCCAACCCCAAATACTTACATATTTGGTAAAAAAGTAAGAATATGGTGATTGGAGAGAGATATTAAAATTATTGCCTCCTATTTGAAAAACCTGCTGATTGTCTTTGTATTTTATCAACAATTCCTCACAAAAAGGGAAAAAGCTATCATCAGGCAAGATGTCATCTTCCAAAATGATACCTTGCTCTACGTGTTCAAAGAACCACGTGATAGCTTGATAAGGTGCGATTCCACAGCCCAAATTTTGCTCTCTGAAAAGCGTTTTAACCTCACAGTCCCAATCTATATTGTCCAAAATGTATTGACGAACTGCTTGTACTTTTTCGGCTTCGCCTTCCTTGCCTGCTCTTGCGCCATCTGCCCCTATGAATAGTTGGCACGGTTGAGCCTTGCGTATTTGGGCAAATACTTGTTTAGTTGTTTCCAAGCGATTGAAAACAAGAAATAAGATAGGTGTACTCAACATTAATAAAAATTTTTTAAGGAGCTGTTAGTCCAATAGGACTATTATTGAAGAATTTATTTTTTTGTTATGCAAAAATGATTATTCCACTATAATTTTCTAGAAAGCGTGGTTTTATTTCAAATTATAAACATACAGTTAGACAATCTAACCCTCAGTCAAATTGCAAAGGTAAGCAATTTTGATGTGAAAATTAATGTTTTTGAAAAAGGTGTCGAAAAAATACTAATACAACTGATATTACCCATAAATTGAGCATTTACTTCAAATTATTTGCCCATGTAAAGCAACACATATACGTTTAGGACTTACGCAAAAATGTTGCTTGTAAAAAAATGTTTATCTTTGGTCAAAAAAAGGGGGTATTATGAGTTATCGTGAAATTCGTAATTTTTACTG
>JAYTNK010000516.1:0-8251 GCA_043748375.1 Cytophagales bacterium | reverse complement strand
CAAAAATACACGAGTCAAGCAGGTGGTGATGTCAAAATAGCTGTTACCTCTGCCCTCAATTTAGATTTAACCTTTAACCCTGACTTCTCACAAGTAGAAGTCGATAGGCAAGTTGCCAATTTGCAACGCTTTGAGATATTCTTTCCCGAACGCAGGCAGTTCTTTTTAGAAAACCAAGACCTTTTTGCCCGCTTCGGATTTAGCCGAATCCGTCCCTTTTTCTCTCGCCGCATAGGTATAGGGCGCGACACAACGACAGGCTTAATTGTCCAAAATCCTATTTTGTATGGCGCAAGGCTCAGTGGAAAATTAGATAAGAATTGGCGCGTAGGATTGCTCAATATGCAAACACGGGCAGTCGACGAAAAAGGTATAGCGGGGCAGAACTTTACGGTAGCTACTTTCCAACGACAGATTTTTGGTAGGTCAAACTTTGGTGGAATTATGGTAAATAGAACCAATACCTCCAAAGCGGGTGACTTTTCAAGTGTAATCGGCATGGATTATAACTTGTTGTCAAAAGATAACAAGTGGTCAGGCAAGATCTTTTATCATCAGTTGCTTAAGCCCAACAATAAATCTGAACAATATACACACGCTTCGTACATACAATATGCCACACCCAATTTGCGCTTGGCGTGGAATCATGAGTACGTAGGCAAGCATTATGCCCCCGACATGGGCTTTGTACCACGCAACGACCATTGGCTGCTCGAACCCAATGCAAATTACCGCTTTTATGTGAAGAAAAAAGACGCAAAAATCAATAACCATGGCCCCGAAACTAATCACAGCTTGTATTGGACTACGGCAGGCAAGCTCACCGACCGATTTAATGAAATAGGTTATTATGCCGTTTACAATAACTCGGCTTTTGTTGGCGCATGGTATGCCAATCAATATACCTACCTACGCACCGCTTTTGACCCTTCGGGCAATGGCAGCAATACAGACACGCTTGCGGCTAACACGGCTTATACAACCCATAGACTTGAGGTAAATTATAGAACTAACAACCGCAGAAAAATTTACGGAGGTTTTAGTGGCACTTATGGACAGTTTTTTAATGGGCGTTTACTAAACTTAAATGGCGATGTAACCTTTATTGTGCAACCAATTGGCTCATTGGCAATTTCAGTGAATTACAATCAGCTATTTTTGCCACAGCCTTGGGGTAATTCGGTGTTTTGGTTGGTGGGTCCTCGTTTGGATTTAACACTTTCTCGCGCTATCTTTTTCACCTTATTTACACAATACAACATACAAGCCGATAATATAAACTTAAACGCTCGCCTACAATGGCGATTCAAGCCCGTTTCTGACCTTTTTATTGTTTATACGGACAACTATTTTGCAGAAACCCTGAAAGTTAAAAATAGGGCTTTAGTGCTTAAACTTACGTATTGGTTGAATTTGTAACCTAGCATTTTGCCCCATTTTTTGATGTGTAAAACAGGTAAATACACTCGGCTGGCAAGTTCACAACTTGCCTACCAAAATCATGTAGAGCAGGCAAGTTTGTAAATTATGGACAGGAAATTACAAAAAAAAGTGTGCTTTACAATACCAGCACAAACAGTCATACAATAGACTTATTGTTGTCTGTCCTGCATTTTTGAGAATATGGCAGAAAATCACTTTTTTATAAGCACTTTGCAAAATATAGCAAAATAGGCTTATATTTGCTTATGAAAACAATTTTACTATATCTTTCTATAGTTTTTTTATGGATAGAGATAGGACAAGCCCAAAACAAAAAGGCTTTAGACAGCCTTATGCGTGTTTATCCTACACTAAAAATTGATACCGTTAAAGTATTATGGTTGATAGAAATGGCATATCAATATCGCTTTAGCCATTCAGACAGCACCATTATTTATGCGCAAAGAGCCATTACCGAAAGCAAAAACAAGCGTTTTCTGAATGGGGAAGGGCAAAGTTGGAATATTTTAGGTATTGGATATGAGAGAAAAGCGAGTTACGCCCTTGCTTTGGATTGTTATGAGAAGGCATATAATGTTTTTCAAAAAACAAACTATGCGAAAGGTTTTGCCATTACATATAAAAACATGGCGGTAGTATATGAACACCAAGCCAATTATATAAAAGCATTAGCCTATAATCAAAAAGCATTAGACATCGAAGAAAAACAAGGAAATTTGCGTAGCGTAGCCCAAAGTTTAGGAAATATAGGGATTCTTTATGAAAAACAAGGAGATTTTTTAAAGTCGTTAGCGCATCATCAAAAAAGTTTAGATGTTTTTACTAAACTTGGCATAGAAGAAGATATCGGAACAGCTTTAGGGAATGTAGGTGTAGTATATTATTACTTAAATGATTTGAATAAAGCTTTAGAATATTATAAAAAAGGGCTTGTTATACAGGAAAAAACAGGAAACAAACTGGGCATAGCCACTTCTTTGAATAATATAGGCGAAGTGTATTACAACCAAACTGATTTTCCTAAAGCTATAGAATATTTAGAACGGAGTTTAATTATACATCAGCAGATTGGCGACAAACAAGGCGCAATATACCCGCTTAATTGTATGGCGATTAGTTATCAAAAACAAAAAAATTATGATAAAAGCATACAGTACGCCCAAAATGCATACGAAATAGCCAAACAAATCAATGAGCTACTCCTAGTAAAAGAGTCTTCCAATATATTGTATGAAAGCTATAAACTTAAAGGCGATTATGACAAAGCACTCCAATATCACGAAGCCTACAAGCAGGTAAACGATACAATATATAATAAAGAGAAAACACGCGCTTTTGCCAAATTAGAATCAAAAGCAGAAATTGCCCAAAAAGAAAAAGAAATTATTATCTTGAGCAAAGACCGCGCATTGCAACGTATAGAAGTTGAAAGGGAAAAAATTACTCGTCTTGCCGAAAAAAAGGAGGCAGAGGCTAATCATTTTCGTAGCCTTGCTAAAGAAGAAAAGAACAAATATAAACAAGACAGTTTGTTTGCCCTCGCTACCCAATCACAACTCGAATCCAATGTACTCAAGGCACAGGAACGAACGCTTCGAATAGAAGCGCAGGCAAGGACAAACATCATGTATTTTATGATAGCAGGTTTAGTAGGTGTAATACTCCTTGCCTACTTTATTTTCCGTAGCCAACAGAAAGAAAAAAAGGCAAAAGAGGAAAGCCATCTACAGAAAGAGGAAATCCAAACACAAGCCGAACATCTCGATGCTTCGAACAAGACCAAAGACCGCTTATTTGCTATCATTGCCCACGATTTGCGCAACCCTATCATGTCGTTTCAAGGTGTAGCAAAACAAATTAGTGTGTTCTTGAAAAAAAATAAGCCCGAACGTGTTATTGATTTAGTAGAAACAATAGATGAGTATAGCCATAACTTAAATAATTTGCTGGATAACTTGCTTAATTGGGCATTGGTGCAACGACAAGATATTCAATTGAATCCACAACCATTAAAGTTAAAGCAAGAGATTGACATTTGCCTGCAAGGGTTTGGCGCGTTTGCTACCGCTTACCAACTTACACTTGAAAATAAAATCAAGGAAGAAGAATATGTAACGATAGATAAAAACATTTTACATACAATTATTCGGAATTTAGTGGGCAATGCTATTAAATTCACCCCAAAAGGTGGCATAATTCAAATTGCAAGCACGAAAGAAGGAAACTTGCCTACCAAAATAAGTATAAAAGACTCTGGCGTAGGCATTTCCCCTGAAAAAGCAGCAATTATCTTCCAACTTCAACAAGACAAAAGCGCGCAAGGTTTGCATGGGGAAAAAGGCATAGGGATTGGCTTAAATCTCTGTTATGAATTGGCTAAAATAAGTAATTGCAAACTTGATGTGGAAAGCAAGTTAAATGAAGGGACTACATTTTATATTATTATTCCCTAAAATGCTTCTTAAAAACGGTCGTTAAATAAGATGCTATTGTTGTCAGTGGTCAACAGACCTTGACAAGCATTCAAAACAACTGTTCACAAGCTGTTTTGCGTTAGCCCTACTTGAGCAACAAAATTGTCCATCTTATTTTTTACTTGAAAAATTAAAACAAAACCTTTATCTTTGCGCCCATTCAATCTTAGTGCTTCCTCATGACAGCTCAAACCCTTTGGCAACGCGCCTTTCCCCATGTTATTATTATAGTAGGCTTCGTATTATTGAGCCTTGTTTACATGTCCCCTATATTTGAGGGCAAGCGATTGGTGCAAAACGATATCATACAAGCCGAAGGCGCAGCACAGGAAATCAAAAGCTACCAACAAGAAACAGGCAAACGCTCTATGTGGGCAAACAATATGTTTAGCGGAATGCCTGCTTTTATGATTATGATGGACTATCCGTTCAGCATCCCTGCTCAAGTAGGACGCTTCATAGCCAACACCTTGCCTGCCCCTGCGAATACCTTGTTTTTGTACATGACAGGGTTTTATGTCATGGGTTTGTTATTTGGCTTTTCTGCTTGGCATTCAGCTGTAGGAGGTCTATTGTATGCACTCGGCTCATATAATATTATCAATGTAGAAGCGGGACACATGTCCAAAGTATTTGCCCTTGCCTTCGCGCCTCCCTTAATTGGGGCGGTTTATTATGCCTACAGCCAAAATTGGTGGCTTGGCAGTACCTTAGCAGGCGTTTTTGCTTCTTTACAATTATATGCAAATCATGTTCAAATTACTTATTATGTCTTTCTTACGCTCGTCTTATTTGTGGGCTATCAAGCTATACAATGCGCACTAAAAAAAGCCGAATGGAAACGCTTTGCCTTTGCCTCCGCAGGACTTGTAGTCGCTGGACTCCTTACGCTTGGCTCACACGCCTCGCGGTTGTGGACAACTTATGAATATACATCTCAAACTATTCGCGGAAAGTCAGAACTTAAAGCAACCAAAGAATCCGCCTCAGGAGCTATTGACAAAGACTATGCTTTTGCATGGAGTTACGGCATAGGCGAAAGTTTCACCTTTCTTATCCCTAATTTCTACAGCTCAGGGGCAGGCAAGGACGCAAGCGAAACCCCCAACACAAGCAAAGCCTTGCAAGAAGCTGGCATACCTGCAGAATATGTAACTTCCATGCCTTATTATTGGGGCGCACAGCCCTTCACCTCAGGTCCTGCTTATTTGGGTGTGATAGTCTGTTTATTGGCGTTTTTTGGCTTATTGGCGAGTGCGAACCCTTTGCGTTGGTGGTTGTTCAGTGGCGGCGTACTTTTAATCGTTATTGCTTGGGGAAAAAACTTTGCTGTTATCAATGATTTGTTTTTTCAATATTTGCCTCTATTCAACAAATTCAGAGCGCACACGATGACGCTCTCTTTGTTACAACTTTTCGTGGCAAGTTTAGCCGTATTAGGATTACAAGCCCTCTTTGCCGAAAATGCAGACTTAAAAAAATTGCAAAACAAACTCTATATAAGTAGTGGCGTAATAGGCGGACTTTGTTTAGTTTTCGCTCTATTGGGTGGCGCGTTGCAAGACTTCAAAACCAATGCCAGCACAGAGGTTGCTGCTGAGGCAGGCAAGACAAAAAAACTAAACAATGATACAGCGTTCCTCGAACAAATTACAAAAAGTTTGGGTGATAACCCTGATGCTGCCAAAAAAATCTTGCGTGCTGTGCGTGCAGACCGTGCCTCTATGCAAAATGCAGACGCATGGCGCTCTGTAGGTTTTATAGTCGCGGCTACAGCTATTTTATGGGCGTTTTGTGTAGGCTTTATCCCATCTGCGTATGCGTTAGGTATTATCGCACTTTTCTGCTTGATAGACCTTTGGAGCGTAGATAGGCGTTATTTAAACAATACAAACTTTAAAGACAAAAGCGACTATGCAGGATTATTCACGCTATCGGAAGCTGAAAACAAAGTATTAGAAGACAAAACCCGTTACCGCGTTTTGAACACCAACACCAACACATTCAATGATGCCGTAACTTCCTACAATTTCCCCTCTATAGGTGGGTATCATGGGGCAAAGTTACGCCGCTACCAAGATCTTATCGACAAACATCTCTCGCGCAATACGCCTGCTGTAATTGATATGTTGAATGTAAAATATGTATTCACTGTAAAAGAAAAAGGCGAAAACCAAGAACCCGCCGTTATGAAAAACCCTAATGCCTGCGGAAATGCTTGGTTTGTAGGCAAGTACGAGCTGGTTGAAAACGCTGATGCAGAGCTAAATGCCCTCACAGACATCAAGCCACTTGAAAAAGCCGTTATTGATAAGCGTTTCGCTTCCCAAATAGGAAAATTAGAAAATGGACAACAAACTACAGGCAAAATCAAACTCACCAAAGCATTGCCTGACGAGCTTACCTACGAAACCGACAACACACAAACACAGTTGGCTATCTTTTCTGAAATTTATTATGCACAGGCAGGCAAAATATTTTGGCAAGCCTATATAAACGATACACGCGTAGAACATTTACGCGCCAACTACCTTTTGCGTGGGTTGGTTATTCCCGCAGGCAAGCACAAAATCACTTTCAAATTTGAAGTGCCTTTGTATGTTATGGGCGAATATATATCTCTTACTTGCTCCTTACTCCTCTTAATAGCCTTAGGAGTTACAAGTTATTTACATTACAAAAAACAAGCAAGCGCGTAAAAGTTTTTTTTGTAAAAATTTAAAGGTTTAAATAGCTGAAAATTAGTGTGTTAAATCCACAAGGTTTTTAAAACCTTGTGGATTTTTCTAAATTTATTTTTTGTTCTAAAGCAATGCTTTGTCAAATTTTTTTTGTTTTTTTGCTTCTATGAAAAACAACCAAAAAATACTGAACGCGTGGGCATCTTATGACTGGGCAAACTCTGTCTATAATTTAGCTATTACAGCCGTAATTTTCCCTATTTATTATGCAGGCGTAACCGAAACAGCATTTCATGGTACTGTTGTACAGTTTTTTGGCATGAGTATTAAGGGTTCTGTATTGTATGCGTATGCGATAGCCTTGTCATTCTTAATTGCGGCTATTATTTCGCCCTTATTGTCGGGCATAGCCGATTTTGGAGGCAAGAAGAAATTGATGATGCAAATTTTTACTTACATGGGCGCGACTGCGTGTGCGGGTTTGTATTTTTTTGTAGGCAAGAACATAGAATGGGGCATTGTGTGTGCTTTATTAGCGAGTTTAGGATTTTCGGGAGCTATTGTTTTTTACAATTCTTATTTGCCCGACATTGCCACTGAAGATAAATACGACAGCGTAAGTGCCAAAGGATACTCGATGGGCTTTTTGGGAAGCGTCTTGCAACTTATTATCTGCCTCATTTTGATTGAATACTTAGGGGCAAACTACAAGTCTTACGATTTTGCCAACGTAGGCGAGGCGAAACTTTATGCAGTCCGTCTGTCGTTCTTATGCGTTACGATATGGTGGGTAGGTTTTGCGCAGATAGCCTTTATTTACTTGCCTACCGCTGTAGCAAAAGGCACAAATCAAACAGGGCTTTTCCGCAAAGGTTTTACAGAGTTGCAAAAGGTTTGGAAAGCCTTGCAAACGATGCCTAACACACTCTTATTTTTGTGTGCATTCTTCTTTTATTGTATGGGTGCGCAAAGTATTTTTCTATTGGCTACCTTATTCGGAAGCAATGAACTGAAATTGGGACAAGAGAAACTTATTCCTACTATTTTAGCTTTACAATTAGTAGGCATTTTGGGCGCGTACGTTTTCGCCTACCTTTCTAAACGAAAAGGCAATAAGTTTGCGCTGCTCTGTATTTTGTTTTTCTGGTTGGTATTGGGCATTTACGGATACTCTGTAACTACCGAAACACAGTTTTATATCATGGCAGTAACCTTTGGCGTAGCGATGGGTGGCTATCACTTATCGCGTTCTACTTATGCCAAACTTATTCCACAAAATACGCCTGATACAACCTCTTATTTTAGTTTTTATGATGTAGTAGAAAAATTGGCTACTGCCATGGGGCCATTTTTATATGGATTGATAGAATCCCTCACAGGTAGTATGCGCAATAGTATTCTTGCTTTGAGCGTATATTTTTTGATAGCCATTATATTGCTTGCCTTTGTACAGATACCGCGTACAAATTATGAAAACGCACAAAAATAGCTTCAAGTACAGCAGGCAAGATTCAAACCTTGCCTGCCCACAGAGCTATACACATCGGAAAGTGTTTTTGGGAGATTTAGACAACCCCAAATGGGGTTGAACTATGAATAGCCCCACGTGAAACGTGGGGTAAGCGAAAAGTCATATCCCAAAACCAATTTCGT
>JAYTNK010000515.1:0-2187 GCA_043748375.1 Cytophagales bacterium | reverse complement strand
AAACCGTTGCATAGTAAGAAGCGAGTCAGGACTTTCGGGGTGTGCGATAAGGGCAACTGCGTCTATGGCTATTTTTACAGAGGTAGCTTTTACATTATTCTTTTTTAATTCAGCGTGTTCTTTACTGGTTAGCTCACGCGAAATAACGACCATCTCTATTGAATCTTGTAGCAATTCTCGCACTGCGGCATCTTCCGACTTGTAAACCACTCTTATTTTTGCTTTTTTGTTTAGAGTTTCAAACACATCGGTTGAGCTTTCTATAAAAGGCTTGAAGGATTCATCTACAGCTATTTTAATAGAGCCACTCGATGGCGTATTCAGCTTTTTTTCAGGCGCACATTGTACCAAAAAAAACAAGCAAACAAATAACAGGATAGTACGCATATTGAAAAAATGTAAATGAAAAATGAATAAAATAAAAGATATATTTGGTTACTCTAAAACAGTTCATATATTACAGCTGTTTTCCTTTTAGTCTTCCGATTTTATCCACAAGGCTTTGAAGTAATAACCTGTCAAGGCAGACATTCCGCCCATGAGAGCCCCTTCCAAGACCGTTATAGCTATAATCCAGTTGCCTCCCAAACCCAATAACTCGGACATACGCCCCAATAACAAGCCTTCATTTTGGCTATTCGTATAAAGCGTCTGCCCTAACCATACTAAACCCACTCCAAAAACGCCTGAAAAAAAGGCATTGAATCCACCCTTGCCTACCAAAAAAGAGGCAACAAAGCAATCAACCACTATTAGCCACCAATGAGAAAATAAAGTTTGGGTAATGAATACCAAAAACGCAATAACCAAAAAAAGCATATACACGAAGCTAAAAGCATGGAAAGAGTTGTAAAATTAAGTCCTTTTTTTGTAATAAGCAAATTTACTACTTGGAATGAAATAAAATAGGTCTTGCCTACATACTGCGTGGTTTGGGTAGGCAAGATTGGAACTTGCCTGCCTACGGCTAACAGCTTATTTCAAAAAATGGGCGTAATTTTGGGTAGTGTTATCTTTCAAATAAAATGGATTAGATTTGCCTAAATATTCAAAAATTTATCTTTTATGATAACAACTATTCATACTTATTCAAAATTATGCTTCATTTGCATTTTAAGTTATGGGCATTCCAAAATAACACTGCCTTTTTAATGTACATGGATAGTTATAAAACAAGCAAAAAATGCTTAAAACCCGCATAGCACCCACTCCGAGCGGGTATTTGCATATAGGCAATGCCTTATCATTTTTGCTAACGTGGCTCATAGCACGTAAGCAAGGCGGTATTATACACCTGCGTATAGACGACATAGACAGCGAGCGCACACGCCCCGAATACGTGCAAGATATCATAGAAACGTTGCAGTGGTTAGGCATAGATTGGGATTCGCAAACGCTTTCACAATTACCTAAAACAGCTTTATATGAGGCTTATTTGCAACGACTTACGGACTCGCCTGCCCAACTATACCCTTGTTATTGCACACGAAAAACCATACAAACTACTACAAAACATGGTATATATGCGCAAACTTGCCTGCCCCTTTCTCCCAAAATAACGTTAAAAGATGAGGCTAACCTTCGTTTACACATTCCAGAATCGGCTACTATCATATTGCACGATAAACTCAAAGGTATGTGTACAGTAAAACCTGCGGAGTTGGCAGGTGATTTGGTTATTTGGCAAAAAACCAATAAACCCGCCTATCAATTGGCATCAGTAGTTGATGACCTTACAGAAGGTATTAACTTTATTGTTCGAGGAGAAGACCTATGGGTTTCATCAGCTTTTCAGGGTTATTTAGCAGAAGTGTTAGGGGAAAATAGTTTTTCAAACATAACATTCTTGCATCACAAGCTCATACTCGATGAGGATGGTCATAAACTTTCTAAATCAGCAGGTGCGACTTCTGTACGCGCTCTGCGTATGCAAAACGCCTCGCCTACCCACTTCTACAGCGCGTTTGCAAGGTTTTGGCAAATGCAAGATGTATCGGAAACGCCTACCCTTCAAGAATTATTAGATAAGTTGTTTCTGTAAAAGTTCTGTTGTAAATACATAAAAAAGTACCTTCTGTATTTTTTTATGTGAAAAGAGAAGTTTGTCATTTTGAGCGAAGCTCAACATCTCGTTTTTCGTTCACAAATCGTCATTCAACAACGAGATGCTTCACTACGTTCAGCATG
>JAYTNK010000514.1:0-7945 GCA_043748375.1 Cytophagales bacterium | reverse complement strand
GTCTTTTTTACAATAAACAAAAAACCACAAACACATCGTTTGTGGTTTTTTGTTTATTTTTGCGGTATGCTTATCGAACTGCAAAACGTAATATCACAGCCCTTAGCTGAACAACACCTACATCATCCACAGCCATCTCAAATTTGGTTGCAAACCCGCGAGCTACAGCAGGGAAGGAGATACGCGCTACAAGCCCAATCAGGTAGAGGCAAGTCGACTTTTATGCACTTGTTGTACGGATTGAGGCAGGATTATAAAGGCGAAGTGCTTTTTAACAAAATAAACATACGTACTTATAACGTTGAAACATGGGCATCTATCCGCCAACAAAAAATGGCTATAGTATTTCAAGACTTGCGCTTATTTCCTCAACTCACCGCCATTGAAAATATTTTGGCAAAAGCCTATCTATGTGAACATAAACCTGATATGAAAAATATAAACCAAATGGCGGAATATTTGCAGGTAGCTCACCTATTACAAAACAGGAAAAAGACACAGCTTTTTTCTTATGGCGAAAGGCAACGCATAGCCATTATCAGAGCTTTAGTAGCACCTTTTGAGTGGTTACTGCTGGACGAACCTTTCAGCCATCTTGATGCCGAGAATGTGCAGCTTGCCTCCCAGCTGATAGCCGAAACCTGCCAAACACAAGGGGCAGGATTTATACTTACCTCCTTAGGTTATGACTATCCATTGGCATTTGATGAAACATTACTACTCTAATGGGTTAAACACCACACATATTCAAATAAAAATTTGGTTTCTCTAATTATATTGCCTACCTTTGCACCGCAATTAGGGGCATCGCCCTCATGCAGTAATTTGAAAGGCTTTTGTATGCAAAACCCAAACATTCGTAATATTGCTATCATCGCTCACGTCGATCATGGCAAAACAACCCTTGTGGATAAAATTATCCACGCCTCGAAACTCTTTAGAGATAATCAGCAATTCGAAGACCTTATCCTTGATAATAACGACCAAGAACGCGAACGTGGTATCACGATTGTGTCTAAAAACGTATCGGTACGTTATAAAGACGTAAAAATAAACGTAGTCGATACACCTGGTCACGCCGACTTTGGCGGTGAAGTAGAACGCGTATTGAAATTGGTAGATGGCGTATTATTGTTGGTGGATGCTTTTGAAGGTCCTATGCCCCAAACCCGCTTCGTGCTGGGTAAGGCGTTAGCATTGGGCTTGAAGCCTATTGTTATCATCAATAAAGTAGATAAACTAAACTGCCGCCCCGATGAAGTACACGAAATGGTGTTCGATCTCATGTTTAACTTAGGTGCAACACAAGATCAATTGGACTTTGCTACTTGCTACGGTTCAGCCAAACAAGGTTGGATGGGGGCAGATTGGCAAAACCCTACAGATAACATCGAATATTTGCTCGAAACTATCGTAAAACATATTCCTCCCGCACCCGCAAGCGAAGGCGAACCACAAATGCAAATTACCTCTTTAGATTACTCGTCTTTCGTAGGCAAGATTGCGATTGGTAGAGTGCGCAGAGGTACGTTCGTAGAAAATAAAGACTATGCGCTTTGCAGAGCAGATGGCTCTACCAAAAAAGTACGTGTAAAAGAATTACAAGTATTTGAAGGTCTCGGCAAGCAAAAAGTTAGCGAAGTAAGTGCAGGCGAAATTTGCGCTATAGTAGGTATTGAAGATTTTGATATTGGCGATACGCTTTCTACCATAGAAAATCCTGACCCTTTGACACGTATTTCGGTAGATGAACCTACTATGAGTATGTTATTTGCTATCAATAACTCCCCTTTTTATGGGCGCGATGGTAAGTATGTAACGTCAAGACACTTACGTGATAGGCTCATGAAAGAAACCGAGAAAAATCTTGCCCTTAGAGTAGAATCTACAGGTAGCGAAGACCGTTTCTTGGTGTACGGACGTGGTATTCTACACTTGTCTGTATTGATTGAAACGATGCGCCGCGAAGGTTATGAGCTGCAGTTAGGACAGCCACAAGTAATCTATAAAGAAATAGATGGACAACGCCACGAACCTTTCGAAATACTGGTAGTGGACGTACCCGAAACTGTCGCAGGCAAGGTTATTGAATTGGCTACTCAACGAAAAGGTGAACTCCTTATCATGGAGCCGAAAGGCGATTGGCAACACCTTGAGTTCAGTATTCCTGCTCGTGGCTTGATTGGTTTGCGTAATTTCGTCCTTACGGCTACGGCAGGCGAGGCAGTAATGAACCACCGCTTTGATGAATACAAACCTTACAAAGGCGAAATTCAAGGTCGTATCAATGGTGCGATGATATCTATGGATACGGGCGAATGTACAGCTTATGCAATTGATAAATTCCAAGACAGAGGCTTTTTCTTTGTTGATCCAGGTGAGGAATTATATGCGGGGCAAGTTGTAGGAGAGCATAATCGCCAAAACGACATTATTGTAAACATACAAAAAGGCAAAAAATTAACGAATATGCGTGCCTCTGGTACTGACGATAACGTTAAAATTGCACCTGCTGTTAAACTTTCACTCGAAGAAGCGATGGAGTATATCCAAAAAGATGAATATGTAGAAGTTACGCCTAAAACGTTCCGACTTCGTAAAATTTATTTGGAAGAAAATGACCGCAAACGATATGCAAATAGCATAGATAAAGATAACGCATAAAAATGACTTGGTAAATACCTAATCACAAATATTTTATGATTAGGTATTTTATTTTAGCTTTTATGTAAAATAACGTAATGCAAAAATATATTTATTACCACACTGGTCTTTCTAAAACTTTTTTGAAATAAATGCACATTTTACTTACAGGTGGAGCAGGCTTCGCAGGCTCCAATTTGGCGATTTGTTTTAAAGAAAAATACCCTCATTATACGATTACTTGTCTTGATAACCTTAAGCGCAGAGGATCGGAACTAAATTTACCACGTTTAAGAAGTCATGAGATTAACTTTCAACATGGCGACATTCGAAACAAGGAGGATTTAGCGCAAATAACGGGCTTTGATTGTTTAATCGATTGTTCAGCAGAGCCTTCGGTCTTAGCAGGTATTACTTCACCTGTAGAGCAAGTAGTCAATAACAATCTCATGGGAACTGTGAATTGTCTTGAATTAGCCAAACAGCACCAAGCAAGTTTTATATTTTTATCTACTAGCAGAGTATATCCTATTGCGCCTCTTGAGCGTGCCTTATTTCAAGAAAGTGCTACACGCTTTGAATGGATTGACGAGCAAACGCTTGCAGGCATTTCTTCGCAAGGCGTAAATGAAGATTTTACTTTGAAAGGTAGCAGGTCTTTTTACGGCACTACCAAACTTGCCTCCGAACTATTGATAGAGGAGTATCAAACCCTTGCAGGCTTGAAAACGGTAATCAATCGCTGTGGTGTCTTAACAGGTGCATGGCAAATGGGAAAAGTGGATCAAGGCGTGATTGTGTTATGGGCAGCAAGGCATTTTTGGAAAAACAAATTAGGTTATTTTGGCTATGGAGGGGAAGGCAAGCAGGTGCGCGATATACTTCACATCAACGACCTTTTTAGCCTTCTTGACCAGCAAATCCACCAAATTGATACATTTAATGGACATCTTTTTAATGTAGGGGGAGGCAAGGAAACTAGTGTTTCCTTGTGTGAATTAACGGCTATTTGTGAAAATATATCAGGCAATCGTATCCATTTTGATAAAGTAGTGGAAAATAGAGTGGCTGATTTGAGAATATATATCACCGATAACCAAAAAATTACTAACTTTGCCAATTGGAAGCCTACCATGTCTGTCCAAACTATCATGCAAGAGATTTTTGAGTGGATAGAAGCAAACGAAAAAATATTACAACCCATTTTACAATAATGCCAACCATAGCCCTCATAACAGGTTCCGCAGGCTTAATCGGAAGCCAAGCTGTAGCGTTCTTTTCCCAAAAATTTGACATTATTATAGGCATTGATAATAATCATCGCGCCTATTTCTTTGGAGAAAGTGCCTCTGTAACATGGAATCTCCAACGAATTGAACAGGAAACTTCTAATTATATCCATTATAGTGTAGATATTCGGAATTACAGTGAACTGGAGAAGATATTTCAACAGTATGCTCAGGATATTAAACTCATTGTGCATACAGCTGCACAACCGAGCCACGATTGGGCTGCTAAAGAACCTTTAACAGATTTTACTATTAATGCGAATGGCACGCTTAATCTTTTGGAATTAACGCGTTTGCATTGTGCAAAAGCTGTATTTATTTTTACTTCTACCAATAAAGTATATGGCGATACGCCTAATTACTTGCCCTTGATAGAATTAGAAGATCGTTGGGAAGTTGAAGCCTCGCACCCTTATTATACGCATGGTATAGATGAACTGATGAGCATTGACCAAACAAAACACTCTTTGTTTGGGGCTTCTAAGGTAGCGGCTGATATTCTTGCTCAAGAATATGGAAGATACTTTGAGATGAATGTAGCCGTGTTTCGAGGAGGCTGTTTGACAGGCCCTAAGCATTCAGGTACGCAACTGCATGGGTTTCTTGCCTACCTTATGAAATGCGCCATTACGGGCGATAATTATACTATATTTGGGTACAAGGGCAAGCAAGTGCGCGACAATATTCATAGTTGGGATTTAGTCAATATGTTTTGGCACTTCTACCAAAATCCTCGACAAGGAGAGGTATATAATGCAGGAGGTGGACGTTTTTCTAATTGCTCTATGAAAGAAGCCATAGCTATTTGCGAAGAAGTGTCAGGTAATAAAATGAACTATACATACGCAGAAAATAACCGCATTGGCGATCATATTTGGTGGATTTCTGACGTGTCAAAATTCAAACAACATTATCCTACTTGGACATGGCAATACGACTTAAAAGCCACACTGTCTGAAATGTTTAACGAAATGAAAAAAAGATTGTAATACACATGAAAAAGACTATAGCTATAGTAGGTATAAGTAGTGTAGGGCATCACATTGCTTTTATGCGGCTATTTGTAGAAGCCCTGTTAGAGTTGGATTATAAAGTGCTGGTCTTGTTTCCTGATGAGAAGCCAATTAAAGACTGGCTACTCGAAAAACATCCACAACACCAAACCAACCTTTATTTTCAATACTATCAAGAACCTCATTTTGTCGTAAAAAAATGCGGCATATTCAACCAAGCCGTAGAAGTGTGGAAGAAGTGGAAACACCTCGCCTCCCAAATACGCGTGGCAGAAAAAAAATATGACGTACAAGTGGATTTTGTATATCATACGTGGTTGGACACCTTTATTGCTAATTACTTATCCCCCTTTTTGTTGAATATAGCCTTTCCATTTAAATGGTCAGGTATGTATTTTCACCCTCGACATTATCGATATATCCCCGATAAATTAAAAGAAAAAGTTAGTATTTCTGAAATAGATATCATCTTTAAAACTGCTAAATGCCAAAATGTTACAGTACATGACGAAGGTATTGTTAGACAATTTAGCCAAAGGATAGGCAAAAAAGTAATGCTTTTTCCTGAAATAGCAGACGATACCCAACCTGATATGCAAATACTGCCCATCCAAGAAATTGAGGCAAAAGCAAAAGGACGTACTAAGTTGCTGATTGCAGGTATTATTGATAAAGGAAAGCGCCTTTATGATTATATGCAACTCGCTAAAATGGCAGCCGAAGATAAATACTTCTTCATCTTCGCAGGACCTATTAACATCTCGCATTATGAGCCAACGGAGCAAGCCGAACTCAAATCATTTTTAGATAGTAAACATGAAAATTGCTATATATATGACAAATATCTCCAAGAGGGTGCAGAGTTTAATGCATTTATAGCGGTTGCAGATATTATTTTTTTAGTGTACGAAAATTTCCCCAGCTCAAGTAATCGATTGACTAAAGCGGCCATTTTTAAAAAATATGTTATCACTCAAAATCGTTTTTGTGTGGGAGAAGATGTACAAAAGTATGGTTTAGGCGAAACTGTAGAAGAAGGAAACTTGCCGCAAGCTTTAGCCGCTATGGATACTTTGCGTACACGAATTTTACACGAGCCTTTTCCACATGAATCGTTTGAAAAATATAGTGCCTTGCATAGTGCCACTCGCTTAAAGGCTTGCTTTCAAGAGGTTTTACAGAATATATAAACAATTGTGCAACTTTTTATTGGAAATTGATGTGCTCACACCTCGCTTGTGGCAGGCAAGTTTTTTTTATCAAATAAAATGTATCTTTGCACAGAAATAAATTAAGTGTTTTTTATGCAAAATGACCTTAAAAAGCGTGTAAACTTTGAAATTATACGCTATGCGAATTGCTGGGAAGATGCAGATATTCTGCTCGAAGGATTGAAACCTGCTGCGGGCAGTCAAATCCTTTCTATAGGTTCGGCAGGCGATAATAGCTTTTCATTGTTGGCTACAAACCCAAGCCTTGTAGTAGCGGTTGATATCAATAAAGTCCAACTGTATTTAATAGCCCTAAAAAAAGCCTGTTTTCAAGTATTGCAATATGACGAACTGTTGGCTTTTTTAGGTTTTATGCCTTGCGAAAATAGATTGCAGTATTTTGAAAAAATAAAGGCGACCATAGAAACTCAGGAAGCGCGCAGTTATTGGCAAAACAACTTGCCTGCCCTGCATGAAGGCGTGATTTATCAAGGGAAATTTGAAAAATATTTCCGTTTCTTTGCTCAAAAAGTCTTGCCATTCATCCACTCAAAGCAAAAAATAGTAAATTTATTAAGCCCTAAAAATGTAGATGAGCAGGCAAGTTTCTATACTAAAAAATGGAATACGTGGCGATGGCGTTTGTTTTTCAAATTGTTTTTTAGTAAATATATGATGGGGAAATACGGACGAGACCCTGAGTTTTTAAAGCAAGTACAAATTCCTGTTTCTACGTATATTTATCAAAAAGCTGCACAACATTTACAAAGTAAGGAGGCACAACACAATTTTATTTTACGTTTTAACCTCACAGGCAATTTTGGTAATTTGCTGCCTCATTATTTAAGAAAAGAAAACTTTGATGTTATTCGCGAAAATATAGGCAAGCTTGTGATATGTGAGGGCTACGCACAAGAGGCAATAGCCCGATTTGGTAAATTTCATGCCATGAACCTATCCAATATTTTTGAATATATGGATAAGCCCTTGTTCGAACAAACAATTGATGCCTTATTGCAAGGTATGCATGAAGGCGGGAAATTTGGCTATTGGAACTTGATGGTGGCGCGTCAAATGTCTGAGTTTTTTCCAGAAAAAATAAACTATGAAAAAGAATTGTCCCTTGCACTAAGTGCAAAGGACAAAGGCTTTTTCTACAAACAATTTTTTATTGAGTCTGTAAAATAAAAATGCGCTTTAGTTGTTTTTCAACCACTCAGTAGCAGGCTTTCGTTTATTAAAAATTTCTATGTGAATATTGTGTTCGCTTACGCTTTGGAGTTGGTTTTTGGCGGTATAAGTTTGCAATATATCTTTGCCATTTACAAGTGCCACCGTTTTGATGCCTCGTTTGTACAGCTCATCATAGTATGTTTTTTCCAACCAAAGTTGGTCGGGGCTGTTCACACTTTTGCGTTCTGTATTGTCGCAAAGCCATTTTGTAGCTTTTACTTCGCTAATGTGCGCGAGAGCTTTCTCAAGCGGTTGGCGAAAGCTATCGCCTGACACTTGTACGGTAAAATCGAGTTTCCAATCTTCTACAATAGCTTGTATATCAGCCTCGTATCGAATTTGCAGGTAAGGACTATCAAAAATAATCATCATAAATGTTGGTTTATCGTGGAGGGGTAGATATGTTATTTAGACACCTAAATCAGCTACAATCTGCTTGATTTGTGCTTCTAATGCTGCAATAATGGTTTCATAATCCTCTTTATTTGATAGAGGTGCGTGTAAGCTGAAGTAGAATTTTATTTTTGGCTCTGTACCTGAAGGGCGAGCAGATACT
>JAYTNK010000513.1:0-6025 GCA_043748375.1 Cytophagales bacterium | reverse complement strand
TGTCTAAATCTCCCAAAACCACTTTCCGATGTGTATATATGACTTTCGCTTGTTGCCTTTTTAACCTTTTTCTATCTCTTTCCAAATACTCCTTTTCTAGGTTTTTTGCTCAAATAGCCCCCATGAAATGGGGGAAAGCGAAAGTCCTATAAGACGTTGATAGACAATTATGATTCTTCTAAGATTTATCCATAATAGCTTTCTAAGAACCACCATTATTTGGTTTCGCATTTTTTGTTATTTCGCACCTATTCCAGATTTATAGGTTAGATGCATGGTAATTTTAAAAAGGCTATAGTTTTTCACATAAAAAAAGCTATTTTTGCTAAAAAAACAATATGTATATGCTTAGAGGCACAGGAGTGGCTTTAGTAACTCCATTTCGCGCTGATGGCGCGGTAGATTTCCCTGCTTTAGAACGGCTGTTAGTGCATACCCATGCAGCAGGCAAGGGCGTAGATTATTGGGTAGTGATGGGTACTACAGGCGAAGCGGCTACGCTTAGTGCTGAAGAAAAACAGCTGGTTTTAGACTTTGTGTGTGGTCATAATCCAGCGCAAAAGCCTGTAGTGTATGGAATAGGTGGCAATAATACACAAGAAGTATTAGACACGCTTAAAAAAACAAACTTAGAAGGTGTTACAGCTATTCTTTCTGTAAGCCCTTACTATAACAAACCGCCACAAGCGGGCATTATAAAGCATTTTACGGTACTTGCTGATGCCTCGCTTTTGCCTATTGTATTGTACAATGTACCAGGACGCACTGCCAGCAACATGAAAGCGGAAACGACTTTGAGTCTTGCTGAACACAAAAACATCATAGGTGTTAAAGAGGCATCAGGAGATTTAGTGCAATGTGTGGAAATAGCCCAGCATGCCCCGCCTCATTTTCAGCTGATTTCGGGTGATGACCTCCTGACAGTGCCTATGATAGCCATTGGCGCAAAAGGAGTGATATCGGTACTCGCTAACGCCTTGCCCGTTGATTTTAGCGAAATGACTCGCCAAGCACTGCAAGGCAATTTTGTAGGCGCAACAGCGTTATTGCATGGGTTTTTGCCTATCAATCCGCTCATGTACGAAGAAAGCAATCCAGTCGGAGTGAAGCAAATCCTTGAGTTTTTAGGAGTATGTACCAATGAAGTTCGCCTACCTTTAATAGCCGCTTCAGAAAATTTGAAAAATAGGCTTTCAAAATTATTGCCTACTAAAATATAAGGTGTAAATTTGCGTAAATAGACTTCTTGCGAAAGCCTGAAAATGGTTGAAAAACACCTATTCCCCCTTGTTTGTGTCCTTACCAAACAGGAGGATAAACGCATAAAATGAGTCATGAAAGACTTTCGCAATAAGTCTAATAAACCCCCTACTTGCCTACCAAAATCTGTACTTGAGAAAATTGATTATTCAGTGTTTTTAATTGTAAAAAACTAATAGTTAATATATTATAAAAATAAAATTTATTATTTGAACTTATACAAAAATAAATGTTTGACACACAAGAATACGAAGGCTTTGAACGTAAACGCGTTGCGTTATTGCGTTGGGAGAAACTGTTAGCAGAAGGTTGGGATAGGGTAGGCAATAGTTTTTTTCGCCAACGATTTTATTATGACTTAAAATTTCCGAATGGCAGGGCGGAATGTATGCCTCTGCGTTACAACCTCACCTCGCCTGTTGAGTTTACCAAAGACCAGCAAAAGATACTCCGAAAGAACAAAGATTTGACTACTATTATCAGACCTTTGTTGTTTGACGATGCTCAATACGCATTGTTTGAACGCTGGGAAACATATCGTTTTGGGCAAGGCACTCATTTGAATATTTGGGTGGTAGGCGAGCAGGAGCCGTTTCGCAGCCATCAAGTTTGTGTATATGATAAAGACAGACTTGTAGCGGTTAGCTATTTTGATGTAGCGAGAAGAGCTCAATACAGCACTGTAGCAGGCTATGAACCCGATGAAAGACCGCGAAATTTAGGTACTTTCACACTCTTAAAAGAGATAGAATATGCCATGCAAAATAAACGGCACTACCATCACCCTGGTTATGCCTACTTTGACTACAAGGCATTTGATTACAAAAAGAAATTACCCAATCCTGAATATTTTAGTTGGAACACTAAAAATTGGATTCCGCTCAAATAGTTATAAAGGTTTGAAATACACAGCTTGAGCGATTTTTTGTTGCTTAAGCTGTGTTTCTATCAAAAGGTTACTGAAAACCTATTTTCTTTGGCTCTTTTGTTTCCAAATTACTTTCTAATTGATTGTAAATATCTGTGAGCGTCATAGGTTGTTCTATCGTATGTGTAAAGCCTAATTTGTTAGATAAGTGTTGCGCCTTCTCTACAGTTAGTGCTGTAAATTCATACGAGGCTATTAGCCTACCTTTTCGCAAAAGGGCTTTGTCTATTTTACTAATGTGGGTGTTAAAAGTGCAAATTACTTGGATACTCAAACAATCAGACAATAGTCCATCAGCAATATTCAGTAAATTTGAAACGGACACATTCCTTGAGTTTTCGCGCTCCTCTATTAAGTTTTCGGCATCTTCTATGATGAGTATAGAGTTCGAATTGTCAATCAACAAGGGCAGAAAGTCTGGTGAGCCTATTTTATGGGCAAATTCAGGGGAGATATAAATCATCTTTTTGTTGATGAGCGAGGTAAGATAGCGGATATAGCTCGTCTTGCCTGTGCCTGGCGTGCCATGCAAAAACACAATGCCTTTGTCATTCAAGGTATTCAGGCGTTTGATTATGTTCTCATGAATAGGAGCGAAGTCGTCATTATAGTTCTCAGCAAGGTCAATATCGTATCGCCTCACCTGAAAATCTTGTAAACATAAGCCTCTGCTTTCGTACAACAAGAATATTTTGCTTTCGGCTTTGGTCAGTACCTCTTTTACACAACTAAGTATAAAATCCTCTAATGCTTGTAAGATAGTTTCTGGAACTTCTGCATCATAAAGAATTTTTACTTCGTCATCGCTATTATAACCGTACACAATGAGATTGGGTTGGATTTGGAGCATGAAAAGATCCAAGACCATCTTTTTATCATTGCGATGGTAAACGCTGTATGTCCAAATATGCTCTTGTGTGAGCTTGTATTTCTCTACCAGCCCCGTAAATAATTCTTCAAATTTAAGTTGTTCACTATACACCAATACATTAGGCAAATGGTGGTTAGTAGCCGTAAAATAATAAGCGGGTTCTATCCTTGTTTGATAATCAATTATTTCATTATAATCGAATGTAAGCGTAGTTTCGGGGCTAAGTATGCCTCTTTTGGGGTGTTTCATCGAAAAACAATATCTTTTAACAGCAAAGATAGGTTTTTTTATGATAAAATCCATGTTTTTTGGCTGTCATTTCGTAAATCTACTTATTTTTGCAACAAATCACCCTATATGAAAGTTGTTATACCCGTGGCGGGACTTGGCGCAAAACTCCGTCCACACACACACACACAACCCAAGCCGTTAGTTCCGATAGCAGGCAAGCCGATTTTAGCGCACATGGTCGATGGCTTGCGCGAGGGCGGTCTGCACGATTTCCTGTTTGTATTGGGCTATTTGGGCGATAAGATAGAAACCTACATAACGGCTCAATACCCTTATTTAGACCTTTCATTTGTAGTACAAGATCCGCGAGAAGGCTCTGCACACGCCTTGTGGGTATGTAAGGACAAACTTATACAAGAAAAAGAACTACTAATTGTGCTTGGTGATACCATTGCAGGCTTTGACCTCAAGGCAGTGCTTGAATCGCCTCATACTATTTTGGGTGTAAAAAAAGTATCTAACCCACTTTTATTTGGTATAGCGGAAACAGATGCTGAAGGCTGGATTACAAAATTAGTCGAAAAGCCCAAGATACCCAAGTCGAATCAAGCCCTTGTAGGTATTTATAAAATATGCAATGTGCCGTTATTATTCGAAGCCATTGAGCATCAAATAGCCAATAAAATGAAGGTAAATGATGAATACTACCTCACTGACGCGCTCATGTACATGATAAACCATGGCGAAAAAATGCGCGTAATAGAAGTCGATAATTGGTTTGATTGTGGACGCAAGGAAACACTTTTGGAAGCAAACGCTATTTTATTAAATACAAGTTATTACACCAACAAAAATCAACCATCTTTTCCCGATACCATCATTATACCTCCCGTAAGTATCGGAAAGGGGTGTAAAATAGCCCATTCTATCATTGGGCCCAATGTAGCAATAGGTGAAAATACGATTGTAAAGAAAACTATTCTAAGCAATAGCATTATTGGCTCATACAGCGAGCTGCATCATGTGGTATTGAAGGACTCCATTATTGGCAATGATACCGCCTTAAACGGGCTTATCCAAAGCCTCAATATTGGCGACAACACAGAGATTAATTTTAGTAAATTA
The DNA here is from genome assembly GCA_043748375.1 of Cytophagales bacterium. Classification (GTDB taxonomy): domain Bacteria; phylum Bacteroidota; class Bacteroidia; order Cytophagales; family Microscillaceae; genus RDXI01. The sequence goes on along the minus strand of JAYTNK010000513.1, from coordinate 1,610 downwards.
TAAAAAAAATGTAGCGTAAATAGAAAATTTACGCTACGATTATTTCAAAATAAAACTAATTTATTTTTTAACCTTCACTTTCATTTTATTACCACTTTTCTTTTTCTTCTCATCTTCTTTGTTAGGTTCTTCATACAAGCTGGCAGGAAAGCCGTTTAGTTGCCTCCAAAGCTCGTACCAAAGAGGCACATCATTCAACATTACCCAGCCATATACGCCTGACCCTACACGCAACTGACGAGGCCAAGGGTTGTCTTTGTTAGGGGTTATCAAAATTCGATACTTGCCTTCCTTGCTATCCACGTAATCTATCACACGGATAGTGCCTCCAAATGTACCTACCGCCACACTTGGCCATCCTGAAACTTGCAAGGCGGGCCAACCGTCAAACTCCATACGCACTTGCCTGCCTTTAGCTATGAGCGGAACATCCATAGCGCGTATATAAATCTCGGCAGCTACATCGGGCATATCGGGCTGAATAGTGCAAACAGCATCTGTATCTTTGATAGTTTCGCCAATGCCCGACTTTAAAGTCTTTACCACATAACCCGATTGAGGCGCGATGATATAGTATTGGTTATTGCGAATAACCATATTAGCATATTTATTTTTTATTTTTGATAGCTCGCCTTTTGTATCAGCTACATAACTTACAGAGGCATTTCGGTCTGATTGAGCTTTAGAAATCTTATCTAAATATTCAGATTCTACTGCGCTAAGTTCTATACGTGCATTCACATATTCATTTTTTGAAATGAGGAACTTATTTTGCGAGGCTATCACCTTTGCTTGAGATTCTTGTAGAGCTTTGCTACGCCTTTCCCAATCAGTTTGTGAAATAAGGGCTACAGGTTTGGCATGAAAGAGAGAATCGAAACTTTTGAATTGTCGTTGCGAAATCGTAAGCCCGACTTGTTCTGCAGAATAGCTTGCACTATCCGAAACTATTTTCATGGCGGCTTGTTGGTATTTATTGCGCGATTGCGAGAGTTTGAACTCCAAGCCTGATTCTAAGGCGGTTATTTGGCGGTCTATGGAAGATATTTTGGCTTTATTTGCCTCTATAACATCGCTTTTTGCGCCCACTTGTTCTTGTAAGCGCGTTAAAAATTCTGGGTCAAAATAATCGTCTTTTATCTCGGTAAGTACAACCAACGTGTCGCCTTGGTTTACAAAATCACCTTCACGCACGCGCCATTGGCTGATACGCCCTGCAATGGCACTTTGTACTTCTTGTGGGCGGTCTTGTGGCGTAAGTGCCGTTACTTGACCTGTCCCTTCAATATTTTGTTGCCATGGCAGAAAAAGACAAATGAACGAAAACATCATAATGCCTACCACCCAATAAGCTAAAACCTTCACGCTTTTAGGCGGATTGATAGTTTTCAATGAATAAATCCGTTTTTCAAGTGGTATTTCCTCTTGAGAGGTGGTTTTGGTAGCGTCTGCCATTTTTGTTTGAAGCGTATATTTTACACCAATTAAACAATACACCCACCCAAAAAGTTTCAAAATGCATTTATTTTTATAAATGGAGTTGTTTAGTTGGATTTTTCGGCAGTAAAAAATGCGTATTTTGGCGTGAAATGAGGCAGATTTTGCAGTCG
>JAYTNK010000512.1:0-16225 GCA_043748375.1 Cytophagales bacterium | reverse complement strand
GAAACCACAAGTTCATGACACGCATTTGTCATACGAATTATATCTTTCTGCGAAGGCTATAAGTCTGCATTTTGCTGAACAGTGCAAAAAAGATGTAATGTGGCTTACTACCTATAATTATGTGCAGTTGCGAGAGGGCATTTCAGGGAATACTTTTGAACTAAAAATGATAAGGTTACGCAACCAATACTTGTCAGTGTGGGAAAATGGGCATCTGCTTCCGCATACTTCACTCAAGCATCTCGTACAGCCTGTGTCTGCTATACATTTAGATATGAGTTATCAAGGTGAATACAGCTTGCCTACGAACCCGATGTACCTCTACATCTTATCGCTTATAGGCGGGTTTATTTTGCTCATGGCGTGTATCAATTACATGAATTTGGCTACCGCAAGGGCAGGGCAACGTGCGCAAGAGGTAGGGCTACGCAAAGTATTAGGGGCAAATCGCAGACAGTTGTTTGCACAATTTTTGGGTGAGTCTTTTACCATGTGCTTGTTCAGCGTATGGCTTGGCTTGGCTATAGCCGAATTGCTCTTACCCAATTTTAACTATTTGGCTGGAAAAAACTTTACACAACTGCCTTGGTTTGATATGGAATTTTGGGGGACTATGTCGATTATTGTCGTTAGCATAAGTATGTTAGCAGGCTTGTATCCAGCCGTTTACTTGTCGAGTTTCCCACCTACATGGGTGCTTCAAAATAAGCCACAATATACTTGGCACTTTGGGAGGCTGTGGGTAAATCCTGCCCACTTGCGCAAAGGCTTGGTTATTCTACAATTTGGGTTGTCTATCAGCATGATGATAGGTACGCTCATTGCCTACAGCCAATGGGACTATATGCGCACGCAACCGCTCGGCTTTGACAAAGATGACATCGTAGTCTTGGATATTCCTGTAGGCGATAGCCTGCTCATGAACCGAATGCCTGCCATTAGACAAAAAATGAAAGCGAATCCTCATGTTTTAAATACGGCTATTACCTCTACTATTATGGACGGGCGGATTCCTAAAATAGAACACATCAGACAAAAAGCCAATAAAATGACGACAGAGGTTTTTAATACGATTATCATTGATGAGCAGTTTATCCCATTACTAAAACTCCAATTAAAAATCGGACAAAATTTTACAAATGTACACCCTGACAGTATGCAGGCAAGCGTTCTTATAAATGAAACTGCTGCTAAAAAGCTGGGGTGGGATAACCCGCTAGGAAAGCTCTTAGGTAATTCTTTTGTGAAGTACGGTAAACAAAATAATTTTGATACTACCTATTGTGAAATAATAGGCGTTGTCAAAGATTTTCACTATCAATCGCTCCAGCACAAAATAGAACCTTTGGTTATGTTTTATATGCCTAAAAACCCTGGCTTCTTGTTAGTAAAAACAGACAGCAAAGATAGAGAGAAAACACATGAATGGATACGCCAAACATGGATACAAGCAGATAACAAACACCCCATTGAATATTTTGAACTCGCTCAATACATCAAAGACCGCTATGAGCCTGAAGGTAAATTAGTCGCTATTTTTGGGTATTTTAGTTTGTTAGCTATAGTAATATCAGGGCTGGGTTTATTGGGTTTAACCTCTTATCTTACCGAACAACGCACCAAAGAAATAGGCATTAGGCGTGTCTTGGGTGCTTCGGCAGGCGAGGTAGTACGCCAATTCGCACTTGAATTTGTATGGTTAGTGTTATTTGCATTTTTGCTTGCCTCCCCTATAGTGTATGTTTCTATGTTGCGTTGGTTGGAGGGTTTTGCTTATCATGCGCAACCAAGTGGCACACATTTTTTGATAGCAGGTGTTTCGGCATTATGCATGGCAGTTGCTACAGTAAGTTCGCTTACTTGGGGTGTTGCAAGGCGCAAACCGAGTAGCGTATTGCGTTATGGTGGTTGATTGTACATTTTTGCACACACTAAAAAGAAAATACCCCATAATAAAGCTAAAAATACAACGGTTTATTTATATTTGCCTCAAAATATTTCTCATGAAAAAATTAACGATTTGGTTATTTACGTGCTTTATACTTGTCGCAGGGCAGGCAAGCGCGCAAACTACTTACCAAAGCCATACATGGCAAAACGGTAGGTTGGATATAACAACTACCACAGGCATCTTGTGTATCTTGCCTACCACCGATAAAATAGTAGAGGTTTCGTTTCTTTCCTCCGCCAAAGCGCAACTCGACAGCTCTCATGCTGTTATCTTGCCTACCCAAAAACCAAAAACCACCCTGAAAGACAGTAAACTTGTCTTAGTACTCAAAACTAAAGACATATATATAGCTATAGGCAAGGTAGGCGAGCTAAAAGTTAGCTTCTCGTACAAAAACAAAGCAAAACTTATCCAGCTCGGTGGGCTATTCAAACGCGATACGTTACAAGGCTTTCAATTTGATTTAGTAGCAGACAAGACCTTGCCTGAAGAAGCTCTCTATGGGGCAGGTTCACGTGCGCTACCTCTGAATAGACGCGGAAAACTGCTTTTACTATACAATAACCCACATTATGGGTATGAAGATTATGCGGAAGCACTGAATTTTTCTATCCCGCTTGTAATGTCCTCGCGCAATTATATGCTCTTTTTTGATAATGCTACCAAAGGTTATATGGATTTGGGAGCAACGGACAAGGGCAAAGTTAGCCTCGAAGCTATCGCAGGCAAAATGACTTACTACTTCATCGCAGGCGAAAATACGTATGATATGCTGGAGAGTTATACCGCACTTACAGGTCGCCAACCCTTGCCACCTCAATGGGCTTTAGGCAATTTCGCCTCGCGTTATGGCTATCATACAGAAACAGAAACGCGCAATATCCTCACTGAATTTGAAAAACAAGACATACCCGTTTCGGCAGTCATTCTCGACCATTATTGGTATGGCGAAGGAGCTATCAAGAAAAGTGTGGCGATGGGCGACCTCGATTGGTACAAACCTAAGTTTCCCAATGGCGCAAAAATGGTGGCTGATTTTAAACAAAAAGGCATTGAAACGGTATTGATTACCCAGCCTTTTATGCTCACCAATTCCATCAATTATGAAGAAACCAAAAAAATGGGGCTTTTGGCTACAGATAAAAATAAAGAAACATTTGTAATTAAAAACTTCTATTTTGGGGAAACGGGTATTTTGGATATATTCAAAACGAATACCCAAAAATGGTATTGGAACAAATATAAAAACCTTATCGATCAAGGCGTACAAGGTATGTGGGGCGATTTGGGCGAGCCAGAAACACACCCTGATGCTATTTATCACCTTGACGGCAAGGCAAAAGCTCAAGAAGTGCATAATATTTATGGACATTATTGGGCAAAAACTATTCATGAAGGGTTTAAGCGTGATTATCCAAAAATACGTCCTTTTATCTTGATGCGGTCAGGCTTTGCAGGCTCGCAACGCTTCGGGCTTATTCCTTGGTCTGGAGATGTAGGACACAGCTGGAAAGGCTTTCGTGGACAACCTGCGCTTGCTTTATCGATGGGCTTGTGCGGAATAGGGTATATGCACGCAGATGCGGGTGGCTTCGCAGGGGGCAGGCAAGATGATGAGTTATATGTGCGCTGGTTGCAATATAGTTTGTTTCAGCCTATTTTTCGCCCACACTGCCAAGAGCAAGTGCCTTCCGAGCCTGTGATGTATGGCGAACCTACCAAAAGCATAGCCCGTGAAATTGTGAAGTGGCGTTATCGCTTACTCCCTTATAATCAGACACTTGCCTACGAAAATAGTAAAACAGGCAAGCCACTGATGCGTCCGCTTTGGGTAGTCGAGCCTAACAATGCCGAACTTTACAATATAGCCGATACTTACTTTTGGGGACGTGATTTTCTAGTCGCGCCTGTGATGGATTCAGGCGCAGTCAGCAGAAAAATATACCTTACTAAAGGTGATGTTTGGTATGATTTCTTTACAGGAGAAAAACATAAGGGCGGGCAGTGGATTGAGAAAAAACTATTTGAGGAAGTATCACTTGATACAAAAAAAACAATAGATAGTATTATACAAGGTTTACCTAAAAGAAATAATTATTCCATCAGGTTACATGACATGGAGTTAGATGAAGCCAACAAAATCTACAAGCATAAATATAAAATCTTCCAAAATGACAAGGAGGAAAAAGCAACCATTACAGCATGGGTATCTGTAAGCGAAGTATTTTTTGCAGAAAATATAAATAATATGGGTTTGATAATCGCTTCCATATCCGCCAATGGGCAAATATCCAAAAACGTTTTGCCTTATCCTCTTGATGTTACAAACAGAGCTTATTTTCCTGTTTTTGTACGCGGGGGAACTTGCCTGCTAACCTTGCCTGATGACCGCTTGGCGCAAAAATATGACACAGATAAGCTCAATCTTACCTACTTTGTGGCAGGCAAGGACGCAAAAGAAGAAGAAGAATGTAATTATTACCTCGAAAAATCGGACAAAGACAGCAACCTCACTGAAGCAGGTTTTATCCAAATAGAAGCAGAAAAAGCAGGCGAGATAGAAATTAAGGCAGTTATACCTAAAGATTTGCAAAATGCGCAAAATGGATTTCTGAAAAAAAATCGCGCTATCTCCCTTACTATCAGAGGTTTAGAAAACTTGCCTGCCAATGTAACCTTGAATGGGAAAAAACTTGTGATAATTCAAATGCAAGAAGCGAGAACAGGTGATGGTTATTGGCATCCTTCAGAAAAAACACTTCAGTTTTCATTTGATTGGAAAGCAGGCGAGGAGGTAGAAATTAAGTGGAAGTAAGAACTTCGCAAATTAGACTTCTTGCGAAAAAGGTACTTTCGTAAGAAGCCTGATTTTTGGATATTACCATAAAAAGTGTGTACCTTTGCCATGTCGTTGCGTGTATTGGGCAGACATATTCATGAATTTACTTAAAATAGCTTGGCTTTATTTGCGCCAAAAGCCACTAAACACCTTATTGAATGCCATGTTATTGGGTTTTGGCATTGGTTTAGTTATTTTCTTATTGCTTGTGCAAACACAAGTGCAAAATAACATGGCGCGTGATGGAAAAGGCATCAAAATGGTAGTCGGCGCGAAAGGTAGCCCGTTGCAGTTGGTCTTATGCAATATTTATCATATAGATAATCCCACAGGCAATATTCCGCTTGAGGAGGCGAATAAAATAGCCAATATGCGCAGGTTTGTTAAAAAATCTATTCCATTGGCACTCGGTGATAACTATAAAGGCTACAGGATAGTGGGTACAAATCAAGACTATCCGAAGCATTACCAAGCAAAATTAGCGGAAGGCAACTGGTGGAGTAAAGTGATGGAAGTTACGATTGGCGCAGAAGTCGCCAAAGCACACAAGTTAAAAATCGGTAGCAGGTTTAGCGGTGCGCATGGCTTGGGCAAAGATGAAAGTCTTACGCATGGCGAAACCTCGTTTACGGTTGTAGGCATTATGCAGACAAGCAATACCGTTTTGGACAGGCTAATTCTTACACAGATAGAAAGCGTTTGGCGTGTACACGAACCGCAAAACAAAGAAACAAAACCTACAGAAGAGAAGCCACGCGAAATAACCGCCTTGTTGATAACCGAATATAGCAATCCGATTGCCGCCTTGAATTTGCCGCGTTTTGTGAATATGCAAACATCCATGCAAGGTGCCTCGCCTGCCATAGAACTATTGCGTTTGTTTGAATTTATAGGGGTAGGCGAGCAGTTGATGCATATTTTTGCATACTTAGTACTATTTATGGCTACAATAAGTGTGTTTATTGCATTGCTCAATGCCTTGAAAGACCGCCAATATGACCTCGCGCTTATGCGTGTGTTGGGTGGCTCGCGTTTCAAGATATTCAGTCAAATATTAGTAGAAGGGCTTTTATTGGCGTGGATGGGCTTTTTATTGGGCATGGTGCTGGGGCATGGTGCGGTGAGTTTGTTAGGCAGTATGGAAGAAGTATCCGATAAAATCCCGCTTACAGGCAGTGTGTTTTTAATAGAAGAACTCGGTTTATTTGGATTGGCTACCTTAGTAGGAGTCCTTGCCTCCCTGATTCCTGCATGGAGCGTTTATCATACTGACATCGCCAAAACCTTAACCGAATAATAAACAGGTTTGCTTTTTTGGTAGGCAAGCCGTACCTTTGCAAACAGTTCTATATAATTAAATCTTTGTTTTATGTTTAAAATTGTTTTTTTCAATCATAAAGGAGGCGTAAGCAAAACCACTACTACCTATAACTTAGGTTGGATGTTGGCTTCGCTTGGCAAAAAAGTGTTATTAGTAGATGGCGACCCACAATGTAACCTTACAAGTTTGATATTGGGTGATAGCTTTGATGATTATTATACAGAAGAAGCTACAAAATTTCAGAACATTAAAGATGGTGTAAAAGTAGCTTTTGAGGGTAAGCCTTATCGAATAGAAGCCGTTACTTGTGCCTCTCCCATAGAAAACAATCGACTTTTTCTCTTGGCAGGGCATTATAATTTGAGCGAGTATGATGCCTCCTTGAGTTTTGCACAAACTTCAAATAATGCCCTAACTACTCTTATGAACTTGCCTGGCGCATTTAATGAATTGATAAACAAGACGTGTGAAAAATATGAAATAGATTTTGTATTGATAGATTTAAATCCAGGGTTGAGTGCCATTAATCAAAATTTATTTGCCTTATGTGATGCCTTTATTATTCCTACTAATCCAGACCCTTTTTGTATTATGGCTATTAAGTCTTTAGCCAATTTTTTACCACGTTGGGTAAAATGGGCGGATAGTATGAAAGATGTATTTGCAGATGCTACTTACCCTTTATCAAATAGTCGTCCAAAATTTATAGGCGAAATTATACAAAGATTTAATAAAAGAAAAGGAAAACCCGCTAAACCTTATCAAGGGAGTATTGATGAAATAAAAGAGGCTATTTTAAATGATTTTGTACCCGCCATGAAAAAGCATAATATGCTCTTTGAGCCTGATATTTATGCAAAAGCACATATTCAAGCAGATTTTTGTGTAGCTGAAATTCCAGATTTTCAAACTATTTTACAAAAAGCAACGAATGCTAATGTACCTGTATTTGCTATACAAGATAATCAAATACAAGAGAGCGGTGTTGTACTCGAACAACTACAAAATAAAAGAGCTGAATATAATACTTTATTTGAAAAAATTGCTAACCAAATTATAACTGTAGCACAATATGCAAGCTATCCTGAATCAGTTCTTATTTAATATAGCCTCTGTAAAAGAGTTAAATACCTTATACTATGACCTTAAACATACACAAAAACTTTCTAATGATTTATCCGATTTGCTTAGGGCAGAAATAGTCTATGTAATAAGTGCTTTAGATAAATTAGTGCATGAGTTGGTAAGAAATGGCATGATAGCTGTATTTAAAGGGGTTAAACCTAAAACAAGTGCTTATGAAGGCTTTACACTTTCTGCTAAAACATTAGATAAAATACGAGAAACAACCATAGAAAGAGCCTTAAATCCTGACTTACCTCCTACTTCACAAATAGACTCGCCTGAATATTGGTTTGAACAACAAATTATCCTCACACACAAAAGTGAATCGTACCAAGACCCTGCTAAAATTAGTAAAGCATTAAGTTTGATTTGGAATGAGCCGTACAAATGGCAGAAAATTGCTACTAAAATGGGGCTAACGCCTAAAGAAGAAAAAAGCATACAAAACTTCTTAACTGATATTGTAGAACGCAGAAATAAGATTGTGCATGAAGCAGATACAGACATTGTTTCAAATACAAAACATACGATAACTGAAAGCGAAACTATAGAGATGGTAGGTTTTATTGAAAAATTAGGCAAGGCTATTTATGAATGTGTTGTCTGAAATACACAATACAAATGTTTTTATAAACGCTTACACAAAAATTTTTACCATGAAAAATATACTTAAGTCAATTATTATTTTTACCCTTGTTTGCCTAACGCAGCTTGCCTACGCACAAACTGAAATAGCCAAGTCGCAACCCGAAATGGCTGACCTCATGCGCTCCAATGGCAAAATATATGTAGTAGTGGCTGTACTCGCCATTATTTTGGCAGGTGTTGAGGGCTATTTGATATGGATAAACAAAAAAATAAGCAACATAGAAAAGTCAAACGTTAAAAATTGAAAGACCACTTCGTTACTTTACCCCTCACTATTTCACCACCTCACCCATGAAAATAACCCATCTTATCGGTATTGTTGTTATTGCGGTAGCCATTGGTATGATTATTACCACTATGGGCGATGCGAGCCAATACGTCAATTTTACGCAAGCAAAAGACATGGCACAGCATGGTAGAACGGCAAAAATACATGTCGTAGGCGCGTTAAAGAAAAATGCACAAGGGCAAGTTCTTGATTTGCAATACGACCCTGCTGTAGATGCAAATTATTTTGCCTTTACCTTGATTGACAACGAAAAACGAGCAGAGCGTGTCGTGTATCGCAATCCCAAACCTGCCGACTTTGAACGCTCTGAACAAGTGGTCGTGATTGGTAGTTTTCAAAATAACCAATTTATTGCCGACAAAATTCTTATGAAATGCCCTTCCAAATACCAAGAAGACAAACTTGAAACAAAAGAAGCAAGCATCAAATAAAACAAGCTATTCGAATGTTATTTCGTAACTGTTAATTTGATATTCAATAATTGTATTTTGATTATAACTTTTTAAGAACCATAAAAAACTAATTCAAAAAATGCATAAAATCTCCACTCCTCTTTTAGGCTTATTTTGCTTGATTTTGCTGCTTTTCCCTGCTTGTATGCGCAAAGCATTGGTTATCAATGAGTTTTCAGATGATGACTGCCCTATTTCTGACTCATCGGGCTACTATGATTCATTGTTGGTCGCCTCTGTACAAAAATTAAACTTGGATACCACGGCTTGTTCAACTCGCCTGCCCCAACGCTTTTCAAACCGAGCCATTCACATAGCCGAAAACTTAGGTGTGAAAAGCCTGCTTTGCGAATTGCAAAGACTTGAGGAAAATAAAGGTAGCGATATCGATATACTGAAAATTAAAAGCGAACTGCAAGGACGTATTAATACGGGAGTGGCTGATGTGGCGAGTTGTTTATCAGAAATGGAATGTCAAATAGTGCGTACGCGTGAATTGCAAAAGCACTTGGAGGATTGGATAAGTGCACGCCTAAACCGCGCTAATGCTTACTCTATTTTAGCGGGCAGTATTACTACGATAGCATCGAGTTTAGTAGCGGTGAATGCTATTAAAATTACTACAGAAAATGATGCTTCTAATATTGTAGCCCAAACTACAGTAATAGTAGGTGCTATTATAGGTACTTATTATGGTTTTCGAGCTATGACTATCCATAGAAAAGTGCTTTATAATCATCCACGCAACTATATTGCGGCTATTTATGAAAAGAAAAATGATAACGGGGTATTCTCTCCATTCTTATGGAAATTTATGAATAAGCCTTTCAATAAGGCAGGCAAGCAAATAAATGGGATTGAAGATGTATTGCATAAGTGGCATGGGTTGGGTATCCCTACTGATGCCGCAGAGGATAATTACAAAGAAAAAGTAGGGCTTTTTACAAGTTTGGGTGGTGAGTACGAGGTAGATGATTTGGACAACCGTATCGAAATGTTTGACATCTTACGCGAGGAAATATCGCTCATCAATTATGACCTTAAACGCCTACAACAAGAGATTTTAATCGGAAAGAAGTAAAAAAATGGATAAAATATATTATACTAAGCCGTCTATTTCTGACCTTGAAATTAAGTACGTAGAAGACGCTATTCGGCATGGCTGGGGTGCGCAATGTTACGATTATATCAAGAAGTTTGAAGCAGCTTTTGCGCAATATTTAGCCGTAAAACACGCATTGGCTACTTCAAGTTGTACGGGTGCTATTCATCTTGCGCTTGCCTCCATTGGGGTAGGCGAGGGAGATGAAGTGATAGTACCCGAAACTACATGGGTAGCTACTACTTCGCCTGTATTGTATTTAGGCGCGAAGCCTGTTTTTGTGGATATAGAAGCTGATACTTGGTGCATTGACCCTGAAAAAATTAGGCAAGCCATTACACCACGCACTAAAGCCATCATGGTGGTGCATTTGTATGGCAATATCGCCAAAATGGACGAAATTATGGCGATAGCACGAGAAAAAAACTTGTTTGTGATAGAAGATGCCGCGCAAGCATTAGGCTCAAGCTATCATGGCAAAAAGGTTGGGACAATAGGTGACATGGCAGTCTTTTCGTTTCATGGCACTAAAACCATGACCACAGGCGAGGGCGGAATGTTGGTTACAAATAACACCGTATTATTTGACAAAGCGCGTATGCTCAATGACCATGGGCGTGTGGCAGGCGAGTCAAAAATGTTTTTCCCGCATCACTTGGGTTACAAATACAAAATTTCAAATTTGCAAGCGGCACTCGGTTTAGCACAAACTGAGCGTCTGCCTGAATTAGTGGCACACAAAATATGGGTATTTCAAACTTATAAGAAATATTTGGGCGACCTTGCCTGCCTACAATGGAATATTGAACCCGAAGGCGCGCAAAACTGCTTTTGGTTGCCTACGATTGCCTTTGACAGAACGCTAAAGGTAGATATGCCAAAACTTTTTGAATTGTTCAAGGAAAATAACATTGATAGCCGTACCTTTTTTTACCCCTTGTCTTCGCTGCCCTTTTTTGAGCGGCAGGCAAGCAATATTATTGCCTATGACCTTTGCGAACGAGCGGTAAACTTGCCTTCCTATTTTGAAATTACTGAACCTCAAATTAAACGGGTGTCAGACTGTGTACGCGCCTTTTTAGGTATATAATTTTACTATTTTTCTTGTTTTTTTATGACAAATTCTTCTCCTATAGCCGAACAAGTAGCTCGTTATCTTTTGGATATCAAAGCAGTACAATTAAATTGGGAAAAACCATTTCGTTGGACTTCAGGCTGGTTGTCGCCTATTTATTGCGATAACCGCCTTACCCTTTCGTACCCAGAAGTGCGCCAATACATCAAAAATGCGTTTGTGGAGCTTGCCTCCCAATATTTTCCGCAAACTGAAGTGATAGCAGGGGTTGCTACGGCAGGCATACCACAAGGCGCGTTGATAGCTGATGCGTTAGATTTGCCCTTTGTATATGTGCGTGCCAAGCCCAAAGAACATGGTAAAGAAAATTTGATAGAGGGTGTAATTATGCCTGGAAAGCGTGTCTTGATTGTCGAAGATGTGATTTCAACAGGGAAAAGCACGTTGCAAGCTGTGGAGGCTTTGCAAGAAGCTGGTTTTGCGATAGCAGGTGTAGTGGGCATATTCACCTACGGGTTTGATTTTGTCCTGCAACAATTTGCCGAAAGAAATATACCTTTTTATACGCTTAGCGACTATGCGTACCTTTTGAAAGAGTTGAACAAACAACAGCCAATAGCGGATAATGTCATGAATACCCTGCAAACATGGCGTGAACAACCCGACAAATGGCAAAGTTAGCAAATGCAAGCCAATTTGATGGTGTTTTTAAGTAAAAGTGCGTTTTCTTTTTGAGTAACAAATGCCGCCCAAAAAGAAAACCAACTAAGAATACGCTTTGATTTTTAAGTGTTTGATAATCAAATATTTAAACTTTTAGGTCGTTTTTATTTGGGCATTTCAGTCGTATAAACCTAAAAATTATAAAAAAAATAATTATTTTCTATAATAGACTTCCTGCGAAAGTACCTTTTCCCTCTCTCAAAATGGAGAGAGGGCAGGGTGTGAGGCTTCTAAAAAACACTTTCGCAAGAAGTCTAAACAACTGCTCCCTAACCATTTTCAAATACGGTGTATGCAAAAAACTTATTTTTCCATAAGCAAGAATGTATTTTTTGCGTGTCTTCTCCTGCTTGCCTGCTGCGGTAAGAAAGAAGCACCCCTACAAGACCAACTATATTGCGAGATAGATGGTGTGGCATGGCAATCGACTCGTATGCAAGTTACGTACAGCGCGTTGGGTTCTATCACTACTTTGGATATTTATGCTTATAATAGTGAAAATGAGCTATTATATTTGAAAATATACGCCATAGGTAATGCGCTTACCACGCACTATATAAATGCCCAAAACCAACACAACCTTGCCTACGCGCTGGCGGGCAATCTGAATACGCCAAGTGCCACGTACCAAACCAAAGGAAATTGCATAGGTGACACAGGAAGTTTTATACAATTGAATGCTATAGAAAGTTTTTTTGCAAATGGTAGTTTTCAAGGAAAAATCTGTTTACCCAATGGACAATTCAAAACAATTCGGAACGGAGCCTTTAATCAAGTGCGTTTACCCTAATAAACCAAATAATATTTTGTTTTAGGCTTGTTCACCCCCATTAACTTTCAGCAAAAAGCGTATTTCAAAAATATTTAACAATTAGAAAATTTGCATAAATAAAAAAGATGCATTAACTTGCGTTCCGATAGATTGATGTAAGTTCCCACGCATTTTTTGCCTTTTCAATCCAAAAAGGCGCAGTTAATATTACAAACAGTCAATACATCTATTTTAAACCAAAACCAAAAACCAAAAAAATCATGCGAAATAAGCTGTGTATGCTGTGGTTGCTTTTAGGTTGGTTCTCGGTACAAGTTGCCCAAGCGCAAAAACTACCTTCGGTGTTTACACCTGAGCACGTTAAAGCCTTGAGTGAAACTGCCGAAATCAACAAAATGCTCCTCATGCGTCAAAACCCGCAAAGCGTTACGAAAGAAACGCACAACACCTTAGCCACTGAAAAGGCAAAGCAACGCGAAAACCCAACGCTCGCGCTTTCTCCTACAGAAAGGGATGCTGCTACGCGCCAAAAAATGAAAGCCTATTTTGACGCGCATCCTGAAGAAGGAGCGAAGTATAACTGGGGCAACATTCCGCCCGCGCAAGGTGCACTTGCTGTGATGGAAGCGCAAGGCGTAAAAAAAATAGACCAAGTCAACTTGGATAAACTAACAGACGCGCAAAAAGCACAGCTTTTTGAAACCGAGCCTATGCTCAAGCAAATGTGGAGCGATAACGTATCGCCTACAGGCATTACTGACAAACAAACCCAAGACCAAATTCGCAAGAAAATCTGGGCAAGCTACGTGAAAGAACAGTTAAACCAACAACGATAATCATGTATAGACTATATACTATAGCCTCTCCCGTTTGGCGCATCTCCGCAGTACTCCTTTTGGCAGTATTGTGGCTTTTGCCAATGCAGGGGCAAGCACAACCCTTTACGATAGGTACGATAGGTACAGCCAATGGCACTACTACTTATCCTGCCCCTTTTGGTGATTGGTTTACACAACACCGCGAACAATACCTCTACACTGCAGCAGAATTAAGTGCCGCAGGCATAACCAATGGCTTTGTGATTACAAGCGTTGGTTTCAATGTAACGAGTATAGGCACATCAGCTCCTAACCAAAACTATAAGGTTTGGATAGCTAATACAGCCGTTACTTCACTTACGGCTTGGGTGCCTGGTTTTACTTCAGGAAACCCTAGTTGGAATCTTGGTACGGCTACTCCAGTAGTAGGTACAAACACTTTCCCCTTTGCTACCAATTTTATATATACAGGTGGTAGTATTGTGGTGCAAGTATTCCATACAAATGGATTAAACAACTTTTCAACGAATGCAATACATGAGACTACTTCTGGTTTGACCTTCAATGGTTCGCGTAGAGCCATATCTGATGGTTCAACCGAGGCGCAAATGCTTGATGATGCAGTGTTTGGTACTAACGCTACGAGCCGCCCACGTATTGTGATAGATGGATTTCCACCTACGCCTTGTGTAGGTACTATGGTGGGTGGAATGGCAGTAGCTTCTCCTGCTTCTTTCTGTACTTCAGGTATCACTTCGCTCTCTGTAACAGGGGCGACTGGCTTGGTTTCAGGCTTGGCCTATCAATGGCAATCATGTACTACAGGCGATTGTAGCCCTGCAGGTTCGGGATGGACAGATATTGTGGGTGCTACTTCAAGCTCACTTGGTACAAGTCCTACAGTAACGGTTACTACCCAATTCCGCAGAAGAATTACATGTACCAATAATGCGAGTATAGACTTTTCCGCGCCTGCTACCTTTGCGAATGTGTTAGGAGCGATTCCTTATGCCTCACTTCCTTATATTCAGGATTTTGAAACATGGCAAGACAAATGCTCTCTGAAAGAAATTCCAGGTCAAAACTGGATAAATACCCCCTCTACAGGTAACCTCTCATGGCGCAGGCAAAATGAAGGCGCAACGGCTACTTGGGCAAACATAAACAACGGTTTCATTACGCCTATATCAGGTTTGGGTTGCGCACGATTCCACTCTGCTTTCGCAGTAGCCAATACCACTTCGGGAGGCAAGCAAGGTTGGATGGATGTATATGTGGATTTAGGTTCTACTTTTAAGAAAGAACTTCGTTTCTTGTATCGTAACCGTCAACAATTTGCATGGGCTTCTAAAGCTCCTGGCTTGCCTAATGAATGGATACCCCTTCACAATGATCAGTTAGAAGTGCAACTTTCTACAGATGGTGGACTTACTTTCCCTACTACTTTAGGCGTTTTCGGCAACGATACCCCTGATGATGTTCCTGTAGTGAATCCAGTCTCACCTCCACCTTTTGGTACGGTTACTATAGATAAACCAACTAATTGGAAAAAAATAGTAATTAAAATAGGCCAAGTAGCCCCTCAGGCAATTATTCGTTTTCGTGCCTCTACAGGTTCGGTGATTCCTCCTATTAACTCCTCTACTCCTACTGATATTGGACTTGATGATGTAGAAGTAGTAGAACTAAAACCTTGCGCTGGTATTCCTATCGCAGGTACGTTGATTGTACAACCTGCTAAACTTTGCGACCCAGGTACCTCTTATCTAAAAGTAGTAGGCAGTGAAGATTTGCTTGGCGGGCAAGACTTTACGTTCCAATGGCAAACTTCTACAGATGGTGTAACTTGGATAAATATCACAGGTGCGACTGACATAGATTATACTACGCCTGTTTTGACTACAGAACAACCTTACTACAGACGTATTATCACGTGTAAAAATGGTGGGTCTTCTAATCAAACACTAGGTTTCCAAATTTTACAAGTACGTCCTACTTATGCGGTGGTAACGCCAAGTTTGGCGGGTGCGTATTTCTGTGGTTTTGATAACTGGATAGACGGCTGTCAAACGCTTCAAATCCCTGCTGCCAACTGGAAAAATACGCCTAACACAGGTATTTTATCTTGGCGCAACAAAAATGATGCAGTAGCTACAAACCCAGGCAACTGGCTGATCAATAATGTACCTCCTACAGCGGGGCAGCTTGACCCTGCCAGCAACCCTGCCACAGGTGCGGGCACAGGCATGGCGCAATTTTTCTCGCGTGCTGCGGTTGGTCAAGGTAGGTTAGATGTATATGTGAACCTTGATGCGACTAACTCGCCTGCTCCCCCTGTTCCTTTTGAAACAGTGTTGGTGAACAGAAAAGCGGTTCAATTCTTCTATCATAATGCTTCTGGTACAGACAATATGTCGGTTTCGCTTGCTACTAATGGTAACGCGGCGAACCCAAGTTTTGGTACTATCTTGGGTACTTTCAATACACCTACCAACTCACCTCCTACAGGCAACTGGGAAAAGAAAGGCTTTTTCATTGATGCCAATAAGAGAACGCCTACAGGTGTGATTCGTTTCACAGCACAAAGTGGTGGACCACCTCTTGAAGCTACAAACATAGGCATCGATAGTTTATTGGTAATTGACTTGCCTCCATGTAGCATTGTGCCTTTAGCTGGTACAGCTGCAGCGAGTCCTGCCAACTTCTGTTCAGGCATTGATATCACTATCAGTGTAAGCAGAGGCTCAGATGATGCTGCTTTTGCAAGAGATGACAAGCATGAGTTCAGATGGCAGGTTTGTAAAACAGGCAACTGTACACCTACTAGCCCTGATTGGAATAATATTCCTTTTGCCCAAAGTGCTTCCTATCAATTTACGGCATTGGCGCAACCGAACCAAATACCTCCAGGTAGTGGTACGATTATACCTCGCCAATACAGAAGGAAAATCATGTGTCCTGTGGATACCATCAACTTGGTAGCTTATTCGAATGCAGTAACCCTTGAATTCCCTTATATTATGGGGGGCAATGGTAATGGCACAACTTATGCGCCCATTCCTTACTACCAAGGCTTTGAAGATGCATGGGTTACAGGTGGTACTTGCGCA
>JAYTNK010000511.1:0-1543 GCA_043748375.1 Cytophagales bacterium | reverse complement strand
GAAAAAGTCAAACGAAAAACAACCCATCTCGCCTATCGTGCCGAGTGCTTTTCCTTTGTAACTTCCGCCCAATGCTTGAGCAGTATCTTCAATAAGCACCAAATTTTTCTCGGCACAAAGCGCGACAATCTCATCTAAATTTGCCATAGCACCGCACATATGCACGAGTACAACCGCTTTTGTTTTAGGCGTAATAGCCTTGCGAATACTTGCGGCACTCAGGCACAATGTTTCGTCTATTTCTGCAAAAATAGGCAACGCGCCCGCCAATAACGCCCCTTCTACAGTGGCTATGTAAGTAAAAGGAGGCACAATAACCTCATCGCCAGCCCCGATACCACAGCACGCCATCGCTATAGCTACAGCTGTAGAGCCACTTGTACAAGCATGGGCGTATTTTATGTTGTTCCAAGTAGTGAGAGCGGTTTCAAATTCGCGTGTTTTCCAATGTCCTTGACGAAGGGCATCATGATTATAACGAAACAGCACGCCACTTTCCATTACATCATTTACTTCTTTGCGCTCTTCTGCGCCAAATAATTCAGTTCCAGGCATTTTTAATTTATTTTAGTTTAATTTAATAAGTAGCTAATTTTTGCAAATCAATTTGCTTGGCTAAGGCTTTTAGAGCTTCTGTGTCGGTTTGCTCTGTACCAATAAATTCTATAAAAATGCGGTCAGATACTTCAATAGACAAACCAGCACGGCGGTTTTTCTTTTCGAAATACTCCCACGCATTAAATTTTTTGGCAAGTAATACGTAACCTGCTTTTACTTTTTTGTTGTTAATAGGATTTTTTTTTAACCAGCTTTTGCCTATTCCTGCGTGTGCGCTTACGCCTTTGTTTGAGTCGCGGATAGTCAGGCGTATATTTTTATTGCCTGCTGTATAGGTTTGTTCTACGGTGGCAAAGGCATTGCCGTTCATGTGGGAAGGCGCATTGATAGGCACGCCGTTTTGTGTGTATGCTTGAGATTCTTTTGGCAAAAAATCTTGCAGGGTTTGGGAGGCAAGGGCAACTGTATCGCCTTTAGCGTTGCGCTCTTCCCGTTTTTTTATGACGCTTTTAGCGTTTTTTTCTATTTCTATGCGTTGTTTTGACACCCTATCGGCATACTCTCGCATCATGCGCGCACGGTAGGTTTCTTCGTCTTCTTGGCAGGCAAGCAACAAAATCAGCATACCAAACACGAGTCCATATTTTACGTATATTTTCCTCATTGAATAGTTTGTTTCATGTTTTTTGCAAAGATAACGAAAATGTTGCGCTGAAAAAACATTCCTTTTGTATTTTTTAAATGGCAGGTTTGTTTTAGATAATTTATACAGTATTACTCTAATAACACTACCAATTTTTATTATTTTGTAAAACTTGAGGTATAGGGTTTTTTGAACCTTGTCAAGGTCTATCGATCATTGACAAGGTTTCTGCCTTTTCATTTGTTCTAAAAATGAATGGCAAATTTTAATCCTCACTCGAAATGTCTATCATTCATTTTTTGACACCTGAAAAAGAATAGCCTAAACGCGGATTTTCAGGTG
>JAYTNK010000510.1:0-5287 GCA_043748375.1 Cytophagales bacterium | reverse complement strand
CAGTAGTTTCTACATCGCTTCCCACATTTAATACATCATTGATAAATTGATTTTGGTACAGGGCATTGGTAGTAGCCTCTGTATTGTCATCAATATAACAAAACGTACGTGTTTGTAAACCATCACCATAGATAGTAATGGGTTTGTTATGCAAGGCTAAATTGATAAAACGAGGCACTACAAAATCGGTGCTTTGTTTAGGCCCATACGTATTAAAAAACCTGAAAATTGTAAAATCTAAACCGTATTCCTTTTGGTAAGACCTGAAGAAAGCCTCCCCCACGTTTTTCACAACTGCGTACGGCAAGCGCGAATTCAATGGTGTAGTATTTTCGTTTTGCGGTGATTCCACAGGCTCTCCATATACTTCTGAAGAAGATGAGTAGAATACGCGCTTTACGCCTGTATTTTTTGCTAAGTCCAACAAGTTTCTAATACCTTGTATGTCGTTCAATACTTTGATAGGATTGGCGAGAGTACGTTGAACACCTACTAATGCGGCATAATGGAAGACATAATCGAAGGAATACGACAACATAACCGCTGAAATATCCGCATATTGATTAACATCTCCCTTGATAAACTTAAAATTGGTGTGGGTAGTGGTGTCAGGCAGTTTTTGCAAACTCCCCGTTTCTAAATTATCCAAGACTACTACAAAATTGTTAGGTTCTCGAATAAGATAATCGACCAACGCGCCCCCTACATTGCCAGCGCCTCCTGTTACTAATATTTTTTGCATAAAAAATTAAATTAAAAAAAGTGTTTAAGTGTAGCGTAGAACCGCCTTGTGCGAAGCACTTGTAAGGAAATACTTAAAGATTTTAAAAGGTATTTAATGGTTTGCAAACGATTTTTTTTAGTAAGTGCCAAATGCAAGGCAATATAGGTGCAATTATTTGATTTCAAGGCACGCAAATGCTTTTTATATTTTTCGACAAACATAGCATCTTGTTCTAAATACATTTCCAGCAGTTGTAGGCGTTGCGTTAATTTTTCTAGATTAATCGTTAATACGCTACGCATTTCATGGTTTACTACTGTGGAAGTAACCTCGTTTTGATGATACAAAGTAAACCTGCTAGCCAAACGTAGCCAAAGTTCGTAATCTTCAGAGGCTGACAAAGCTCGGTCAGTCGTAAACGGGTATAGCAAGGCAATATCTTTACGCACAAATACGCCATTACAGCTCAACATATTACCAAAAATCAAGGCATCATTGAGTTGGGTAGGCAAGTTATTTACTATACTGATAATTTCTCCCTCTGGAGTTTTAACATCATACCCTAAGTGAAAAAATTCAGCATTTGGTATTTTTTGTATAGTATCATAGGCAAGTTGCAAATGTGTGGGAGAGGCTATATCGTCTGAATCAAAGAAGTTAATATATTTTCCGAGTGCCTTGCCTGCCCCTGTGTTGCGCGCAACGGCTCTTTCCTCGTTTTTCTTAAGATGATATTGTACGCGTGCGTCTTGATTTTGGATAGCCTGCATAACTTCAGTGGTATTGTCGGTACTACCATCATCAACGACAATAATCTCAAAATTAGCGAATGTTTGTGCTAACAAAGATTTAATGGTTTTTGGTAAGAAATCAGCCCGATTATAGGTAGGGATAACGATGGTAAAAAAAGGCGTGTCGTTTATCATGCGTTTCTTCTTTTTTGTATGTGAGCTGTAGTAATGATGTCATACAGTTTATAGCGTATTTTTTGCGGAAAGACCTTTAACCAATTCCATTTATCAATACTCCAAACCCAAAAAGCAGTAGAGAATAGATAGTAAATACTTCGTTTCCACCCATGAATGGGCTTTGGTTGGTATTGATTAAAGGTATTATAGAGGTCGGGCTTGAGGGCTAAGAGTTTTTGATGCGACTTTGCATATTGCTCTAATCTTCGCAAGTACGTTGTACAAGTAATAAAGTCATCATGAAAAGCAATATTGTCTTTGTCAAAATAAATAGGTATGTTTTTTTGAAAAGCGCGTACACCTAAATCAAAGTCTTCTGCGTCTGTCAATCGTTCATCAAAGCCATCTATCTGCCAAAATAACGCTTTTGGAGTTGAGAAATTGGCGGCAGTAAGGAATAAATTTTGCTGCATAAATGGCTTGTCGGCAGGCAAGTGTTCCACCCATTTTCGGCTTAACTGCGCCTTATATCGCTGAAAGTCCGTCTTCATTTGGGCAAAATCTTCGGGGGCATTGCCTACTAAGAAGCAGTTTTTATATTTTTGATGGTGTGTATGGTGCATTTTCAGACTTGGAGCTATAAGGCGCGTGTCGTCATCTAAAAAAATCAATAATTCGCCACTCGCCTCCCTTGCGCCTCTATTGCGTGATACTGAGCGACCACCATTGGGTTGAGAGATTACTTTCAGGTTGCGTAATCCAAAACCTTGCCTGCCCAATATAGCCGTTGTATCGTCTGTAGAGCCATCGACAACCACAATCACCTCAAAGTCTTGAATAGTTTGCTGGGCTAATGCCTGCAATGCCTTTGTAACTTTGTGTGCGCCATTATAGGTGGGTATGATAACAGATATAGTCAAGTTATTAGAATATTAAGTTTTTTGCAAAGGTAAGGCTTTTTTCTACATTTGTTTTCACAAGGTTTGCATTTATGCAAAAAAACACCTACTTTTGAAAGTATTTGTCGATAAGTCTATTCAACACAAAAATAAGGTGTACTTTATTCGCTATCAAATAGCCTCTCTAATTTCTCCTGCTAACTCTCCTCCAAAATCTATATGAACTCCTTCACAACCTACTATAATACCTCTAAAGACCACGTTATTTTACGAGAATATGGACGTACTGTACAAGAAATGTGCTATAAACTGCTCGCTATAGAGGACAAGACAGCGCGGACAGAAACGGCTCATACCATCATCGAAATTATGCGCCAAGTAAATCCTACGATTCCAAATAATGCGCCGAAAGACCTTGATATGGAAAACAAACTTTGGGACGACCTGCACATCATTTGCAACTTTGAATTGGAGATAGACGCACCCTTTCCTGCTCCAGAACCTGATATAGTAGGTAGAAAACCCGTACCTATAAAACACAAAAAAACCAAAATCAGACTCCGCCATTACGGGCAAAACCTTGAACTTTTGGTCAATGAAGCAAAACAAAAAACAGATAATGAGGATCAATACCAAGCTTTCGCTTTTATATTGCGGCTCATGAAAACCTATTATAGCGACTGGAATGTCGACAACGGACAAGATGGAAATTTCGTGGCTGATATGGAAACATTGGCGAATATAAATTTCTCTGATGAAATGCGTCAAAGGCTTTTAATCGAAGGAGGCATTATTGACCCTAATGCCCTGCTTCGTATGCAACAAAGGCAAGAGAAACAAAAACAACAAGATAAGGACAAAATGCGCAATAGTCGAAATAACCGAAATCTTAGGGCAAATAGAACGATTACACACGCAAATAACAATCGCAATAAAACCAATAATAACCAAACAAATCAAACAAATCAAACAAACCAAACAAATAAAACTAATACAACCAACAATAACAATACAACTAATACTAATACTAACACAACTAATAATGACATAACTAACACCAATAGAAATAATAATCAAAACAAGCCGAATCAAAATCAAGACAACAAAAACAGAAACAATAAAAATAAATACAGAAACAATAAATCTAATAAACCCAAACCACAGTAGAAAATATGTGTGTTTCTTTTTGGGTAGCGGATAATACTCACGAAGGACAAAACAGCTAATTTGCTACTCAAAAAGAAAACGCAAAAATATTTCTATACCCCCTCTCTTTATCAATACATTTATGGCATCTATAGAAGTAATAGGCGGCAAACCCCTCAAAGGTGAAATAACACCACAAGGCGCAAAAAACGAGGCATTACAAGTAATCTGTGCCGTTTTACTAACGGCTGAACCCGTCATCATCGAAAACATTCCTGACATCAGAGACGTGAATAACCTTATCGAACTCGTTCAAGAAATGGGCGTATTGGTAGAGCGTTTAAGCGTAGATACTTACCGCTTCGAAGCACGTGAAGTAAATTTAGATTATCTTACCAGCGATGCCTATAAGTACAAAGGGGCGGCACTGCGCGGCTCTGTTATGCTATTGGGTGCTTTGTTAGGGCGTTTTAAGCAAAGTAAGCTGCCCAAACCAGGTGGCGACAAAATTGGCAGACGCAGGTTAGACACGCATTTTTGGGGGCTACAAGCCTTAGGTGCAAAGTTTAATTATGATGCGAATGAATTATTTTATGATATTGATGCTTCACAACTACGTGGTGCCTATATTTTGCTTGATGAAGCCTCTGTTACAGGCACTGCCAATGTAATTCTCGCAGCAGTGTTGGCTCAAGGTGTAACTACGCTATACAATGCGGCGTGTGAGCCATACGTTCAACAGCTTTGCCAAATGCTCAATCGCATGGGAGGCAAGATTTCAGGTGTTGGATCGAATTTACTAACTATTGAGGGGGTAGAGCGTTTAAGTGGAACACGCCATCGCCTTTTGCCCGACATGATAGAAATTGGTAGTTTTATAGGGCTTGCAGCACTGACTTCTTCCGAAATTACTATCAAAGATGCTCGCATCGACCAATTAGGTATTATCCCGTTGGTATTCAAGCGGTTAGGTATTAAAATGGAGTTTCGCGGAGATGATATTTATATACCTGCTCAAGACCATTATGAAATAGAATCTTTTATTGACGGCTCTATTCTTACGATTGCAGACGCGCCTTGGCCAGGCTTTACCCCCGATTTATTAAGTATCGTATTGGTTACGGCTATGCAGGCAAGAGGAACAGTACTTATCCATCAAAAAATGTTTGAAAGTCGTTTGTTTTTTGTAGATAAATTGATTGATATGGGAGGCAAGATTATTCTTTGCGACCCTCATCGAGCCACAGTAATTGGCTTAGACAAACAAATACCCTTGCGAGGAATTCGTATGACATCGCCTGACATTCGGGCAGGAGTAGCTTTGCTCATGGCAGCACTTTCAGCACAAGGCACGAGTATCATTGATAATGCGGAGCAAATAGACAGAGGCTACCAACATATTGATACACGCTTGTTGGCACTTGGGGCAGAACTAAAAAGGTGGTAGTAAATTGAATAACGGATTGTCAAGTCTAACGGCATTGACAACCGTATTTTCGCCTTTTCAGGTATTCTAAAAATGAATGGCAAATTTTAATCCTCACTCGAAATGTCTATCATTCATTTTTTGACACCTGAAAAAGAATAGCCTAAACGCGGATTTTCAGGTG
>JAYTNK010000509.1:0-2285 GCA_043748375.1 Cytophagales bacterium | reverse complement strand
CTCGGCTTGCTTCTTTTCGGCTTCAGCAAGGGCGTATTGTGTTTCGCGTTCTGTTTTTTCAGCCAGTAATTTTTGGCGTGAAAGTTCGAGTTGCTGTTCTACTTGCATACGTTCGCTTCGTTGCCTTGCTACTTCTGCTTCTTGCAAACGCTTATCTTTCTCAAGATTTACCAACAGTTGTTGCTGGAGTGCATTTTCTTTTTCGCGTTTTTCGGCTTCAGTTTTGGCTTGTTTTAGTTCAAGCCGTTGTTTTTCGCGCTCTGCTATGAGTTGGTTGAGTTCGTTTTCTTTGCGCTCTGCCTCTATTTGATTTTGTGCTATTTCCCTTTGGATTTTGGATGCTTTTTCTGCTAATTTTTCTTTCAAACTTGCATATAATCTCGAATACTTTTGCGCTTCTTTAAGGTTTTCAGCTTTTTGGTAGATTTCGCTTGCAGCTTGATAGCTTTCAAGTAAGATACTTTCGTGTTGGTATTTCTCGCCTACCGCTATAGCACGTTGAATATTATTGATAGCATCGTCGTTATCACCGCGCAAATATTTTTCTACTGCTATATAGTTTAGCAATAGGTTTTGCTGTTCTGTATTGCCTTGCATATTGGCTACGGCGAGGGCATCGCTGTAGGCTTTTTCTGCTTCGGGATATTTTTTTAGGTATGTATAAGTAAAACCCAAATTGGAGAGTGTGGCAATATTGGTTTCTTGGGCTACTTGTTGTTTATTGATGACCAATGCTTTTTGAAAATAGCTGACAGCCTCCTCATTTTTATCCAACATTTTGTACAAAAAGCCCATGTTATTCAACGTGATTGCCTCTTTCGATAAATTGCCTGTTGTTTGGTAAAGGGAGGCAAGTTGTCCACTATAGGAAAGTGCTTTTTCGGGTTGTTTTTGTATTTTGTAAATGTTCACAAGGCTTTCTATGGCTTGTAACTTGTGGGGTTGTGTGCTATTGCTAGGATAATTTTTGAGGAGTTGCAAATATTTTTGCTCTGCTTGGCTGTAGTCTTGCAGTTGCAAATGCGTATATGCCGAATTGCCCAAAGCCTCTTGGTAGAGTTCGGATTGATTGGTAGCTTGAGCATCTTCGCTTGCTTTGTTGAAATACTCTAAGGCTTTGGGATAAACTTGTCGCGCAAGGTACTGCTTGCCTACCTTATGCGCAATCGTAGCACGTTGGGCAGGCATTTTTTCTTTGTTCAGGCGCACCAAAAGTGTATCCAAACTTTGCGCAGATGCAAGGTTAGCAAAAAACAAAAGAAAGCATATTATAGTAAAACTATATATTTTCATATATTTTGATAAACAAATGTATTTTATAAAAAGTTTTAGAACCTCACTGCCAAACGTCCATATACGCCACGTCCACTGCGCCCAGGCACACTGTTTATGGCTGAATGCTTATAATCTGGGTGAAACACCTTCGCATTTAGTGCATTTTGTATGAATAAACTGAATATAATCGCTGGGCTATTGTCTATATTAAATATCTCTTTAATGTCTGCTTCTATATTCAATGTAAGATAATGATAAGCATCTGTATTAGGGTTCAAATCTTGGAAAGTTTGTATATTTCCTTTGACACTGTAACGGTTCAGCGGTTGCGTTTGTCCTATATAGCTATAGAAAGCTCCACCTTGTAATCCTTTTTGTTTATTGCGATACAACAGCCCTATTTTACCCATAAAGTTTGGAATGCCTGTAGCTTGATGCTGAATTTGTGTGCCTTCTGCTATAGGCTGTGTAACATCGCGTATGGTAAAGGACAGGTGTGTTTGTAGCCTATCCGTAAAATTATGACTCCCTTCCAATTCCAGCCCATAGTACGTAAAGTTTTTGCTATTGATGTAAATAGGGTAGCTTTTTTGGGTGATAGGGTCTATGAATAAATTGTCCTTAGCATCTGATATGGTAATGGTATTGACTGTTTGGCTGTAATAACCCGTCAGGGAAAGATACGTTTTTTTGTTCAGCGCGTTATACATCACGTTGGCTTCTAAGGTTTTGATGGTTTCGGGGTTTAGGCTACTATTGCCATAACTCTCATCTTCTCTCGAGAAACGTTCATAACTTGAGCCATTCCTGAAAGCTTCTCCATACATGATTTTAGTCGTGAACTTCTTGCTTACATGGTACACTACCCCCAATCTTGGTACGATGCTTTGTTTATTGTTGGTTGTATTGTATTGCGCCCCTGCTACAATTTTAAATTTTTCGTTGAATAATTGCCAAGCCCCTTGTGCATAGCCACTGAACCATGCATCGCTGTAGGGGTCAATTACTTT
>JAYTNK010000508.1:0-5901 GCA_043748375.1 Cytophagales bacterium | reverse complement strand
TAATTATCTCAATACGTTGAGTATCAGCAAAGCAGGAAGCATAGCTAATCTTGCTCATAACCTTTCTTTAGGAAGTTTGACATTGAATGCAGGTATTTTGGGTTTGAATGATAAAACAATCACGGTAGGTGGTATAGGAAGTATAGGCTCAGGCACTATGACAGGCAGCGTAAGCTCTAATTTGATTATAGATGCTTCAAGTGGATTGACGATTCCGATACGCTTCACCGCTGGAGGCGAAACCTTGAATAATTTTACCCTTAATCAAACTGGAATTGGTACGACTAACTTAGCTACTAATTTGGCAATCAATGGCACTTATACAGCTACAGCAGGGATACTCACTGTAAATACTGCGCAAACACTTACGATTAATGGCAACATAACCTTGCCTGCGGGCATAGCCCCTATTACAGGAGCAGGCAACTTTGCACTTGGCAATGGGGCATCATTTACTACAGCTCATGTGTCAGGCGTAAGCGGTTCTGTGAGTGTGTCTGGTACAAATACACTAAACCCAGGAGCAAGCTATACTTTCAATGGTGTTGCCGCTCAAAGTACAGGGTTTCCTGCCTCTATTTCTAATCTTACAAACCTTACTATCAACAATTCGGGCGGAGATGTTACGCTCAATCGTGATATTGCGGCATCAGGTACAGTTTTGATTTCAAACAATGACTTAAACCTCAATGGTTTTGATATTTCTTTGGGTAATACGGGTATCTTGTCAGAAACCTTGCCTACCCACGTGGTAAAAGATAATAGTGCTACCACAGAGGCAAATAAAGGCGGTTATATAGAAGCTACGAATAGAACGATTACGGAAAGTTATGTGAATATAGCAGGCACACGTGTATATTTAATGAACGAAGCAGGCGGAGATGCTACCTACACGCTTGACTTGTTACGCCGTTACCATTATGCAGGGGCTTTTGGAAAAGGTGCAAAATTGATTTATAGCCTTAGCACCGCCACAGATATTAGTGTAGTAGGACGTAAAACCTTTATTGGCGTAGATCATGTAACTACAGAGACAAGTGCTTTAATCCAAACAAATGCTGTTTTTCGTTGGGAAACTGGTATTGGCTGGCAACCCATTACTACTTCAAACACTTGTGGAGGTTCAATAGATCTTTGCACCACTAATGCTCAAGCAGCTTTTTCACATTGGACGGTGGGCGATTCAAATAATCCGCTTCCAATAACCTTATTGACATTTGAAGGAGAACGTATAGATGATGAAAACGTAAGTTTGACATGGAAAACAGCGCAAGAAATAAATAACAAAGGTTTTGATGTAGAACATAGCCTTGATGGTGCAGCCTTTGAAAAAATTACTTTTGTAGAAGGGGCAGGCAACAGCACCTCAGTGAGCAGTTATCAGTTAGCAGTAAACAATATGAACACCGCTTACTATAGGCTTCGCCAAGTAGATTTTAATGGCAATTTTACTTACTCGCCTACTATAAGAGTGACGGGAGGGCAAGCAAGGCTGTGCGTTTACCCCAATCCTGCCCAAGATAAAATTACGCTTGCATGGCTTGGCGACAAAGATAAACAACCAATAAAGCAACTTGTCTTAACAGATGTACAAGGTAAAATTATTTGGAAAAGTCAAATAAACGACTCTAATGCCATAATGACATTTGAAAATGATTGGGTAAATATTAAACAACGAGGATTATACATACTCACTGTGAAAACGCAAAATAATATTTACAAACATAAAATACATAAAATATAAAATAAAAACTGCCTCAAATTATTATTTGAGGCAGTTTTTTATCTTTAAAGCATTAAGGAAAGCACGTAAAGCTAAACTATTTCCTATCATTTTTTTACAAAGCAGGAAAATATATACGATTTGTTCTGATGCCCACGCGTTTTTGAAAAACATAAAAATAACCTTCCTAAAAACATTCTTTTGGACAAAGTGTTATAACTTTGCAATTATATACGCAAAAAAAAATCATGCAACACGACTCTGTAGTGCCATACAAAGACCAAGACGCTTCAAAAAAAGAGCAAGTCGCCCAAATGTTTGACAACATTTCGCCTCGTTACGACTTTTTGAATCATTTTTTAAGCCTTTACATAGACGTTTATTGGCGCAAACGGGCTATCAAAAAATTGCGAGCAATGCTCGCCTACCCACACGAAGCTACTATCCTTGATGTCGCAACAGGCACAGGCGACTTTGGGTTGGAGGCTTTGCGCTTGAATCCTAAAAAAGTAGTGGGCGTAGATATTTCGGAAGGAATGCTCGCACAAGGGCGTGAGAAAATAAAAAAGCGAGGCTTACAAGATAAAATAGCCCTTTTCACAGGTGATTCGGAAAACTTGCCTTTCGAAGCTGATAGTTTTGAGGCAGTGATTGTAGCCTTCGGTGTGCGTAATTTTGAGAACCTTGAGAAAGGTTTGGCAAACATATTGCGTGTATTGAAACCTAATGGAGTGTTGATAGTGCTGGAGTTCTCAAAACCACGTAGCTTTCCTATGAAACAATTATATAATTTCTACTTCAAATACATTTTGCCTGTAGTTGGTCGTTTTATATCGAAAGACAAAGCGGCGTACCAATATTTGCCTGATTCTGTCCAAGCCTTTCCTGATGGAGAAAAATTTACCGCTATTTTAGATAAAATCGGTTTCCAAACAACAAAATGCGAAAAACTCACCTTTGGCAGTTGTGCCATCTATCAAGGCAACAAATCTGCCTCTTAGTATTATTGTGTCTTGCCCCTTTTACGCTTATGGCGCAATGGGAAGGGCATAAAAAAGAAAAAAGCAAATATACGGAAGATGCCAGCCCTTCCCTATTTCGAAAAGACCGACTGAGCCATCGCCTACATTTCGGGTTTCAACTAGCAATGATGCGTTCTAACGTGGATATAAGTTTCAGCGACGAGTATTTGACAAGCAATAACGACTTAGCCTCTATTATAAGTAAACCCCTCCCAGGGTTTATTATCGGTGGCTATGCGTGCTATAGGATAAGCGATTTTTGGGACGTAAAGCCTCAATTTAACTTCTTTGCCGCCTATGAACGCAGACTTACCTACGACTACAACAGCAAAAAGCCTTCTGATTTGCGCGTGATAGAAACCGCTATGTTTGAATTGCCTTTGTTGTTTAAGTATCGCGCTCAACTGCGTGGTATCTCAAATATGTATATGGTTTTTGGTGTGAAGCCTGCTTTTTCCCTTTCCCAAAAATCATCAGATAGAGACAAAGTATTGCTTCAGAACCGCGATTTGAGCATAGAATATGGCTTAGGATTTGATCTTTTCTTTCCGTATTTCAAACTTGCACCCGAACTACGCTTTTCGCATGGCTTGCTGAATGTATTAAACACGGAAAATGCCAATTTTTACACGCGCCAACTCAAACGGCTCACCACGCATACCGCTACCCTGTATTTTCATTTTGGTGGATAGCAGATAAACGCCTTGCCTGCCCATACCC
This sequence comes from Cytophagales bacterium, assembly GCA_043748375.1. Classification (GTDB taxonomy): domain Bacteria; phylum Bacteroidota; class Bacteroidia; order Cytophagales; family Microscillaceae; genus RDXI01. The sequence continues at coordinate 2,436 of JAYTNK010000508.1, read as the reverse complement.
CTAATTTGTAGTACGAGGGTATTTTGGTAGGCAAGTTTATAATATGTGATTAAGCAGTCACACGTTGCAAATATACACATACGAAATTAGTTTTGGGATATGACTTTTCGCTTACCCCACGTTTCACGTGAGGCTATTCATAGTTCAACCCCATTCGGGGTTGTCTAAATCTCCCAAAACCACTTTCCGATGTGTATATGTTGTTTTATTGAAAAAATAAAAATCTACTTAGAGCACCCTCTCGCAATTTTGGTTGCCATAGTAAGCACCTGCGAAAGGGCGCGATATGATGTTTTAGGACTTTCGCAAAAAATTTATTAAACGGTATTTTTTTGGTATGTAATCACTGTTTGTACTATTTTAATATTTCAATAAATTTGTACGATTAGACTACTTACCCAATTTTTGATGTGAACAAAGCTGCGCAAAACAAAGATATTTTTTATATTAATAGTATAATAAAGTTAAAAAAATATCAACAAAATAGTCAGGCGAGGCATAGGTCTTGCCTGTTTTTATGCTTCATTTTCATCAGTGTTTGTTTGGATTTGGTATAAATGGTGCTTTCCAGACAATATATTTAGTATGCTTGTTTGTTTTGGCTTCGAGTTGTTTGCGTGTATATATTAGGCATAACAAACTTTTTTGAATATTACTATGCACTTTAATAAAAAACGGCAAAAAAATTGCAAAACTTGGATATGTGTGTGATACACCTTAACTTACAAGCATGAATAAGCCTCTCAGCATACGTCGCAAAATATATTTATTTCTTGATGCCCATGATTATGAAGATAACCTATCTCCATACGAGAGTCGCTTTTTGGGTTGGGGCAGGCAATTCGACTATGCCATGCAGATTGTCATTTTTCTAAATGTGTTGGCGTTTGTATTTGAAACCGTAAAGCCTGTTCAGCAAGTGTTTGGCGTGTATTTTGAATGGTTTGAGCGTATTTCGGTGGTAGTTTTTACCATAGAATACATCTTGCGTGTGTGGTGCATTGTCGAGTCGAGTGCCTACCCAAAGACGTGGCGCGGCAGGTTAAAATACGTAAAATCGCCTATGGCATTGATTGATTTGTTCGCCTTCTTGCCTGCCTACCTGCCGTTGTTGTACCAAGATTTGCGCATAATAAGAGCGTTTCGGTTATTTCGATTGTTCCGTTTATTGAAGTTATGGCGTTATTCCATGTCTTTGCGAACTTTGATAAAAGTAGTGGTCGAGAAGCGGTCAGATTTGCAAGTTATCTTGTTTACCATTATTGTACTCATGATAGTGTCGGCAAGTTTGATGTATATGGTTGAAAATGAAACCCAACCCGACACTTTCTCCAGCATACCTCGCGCCATGTGGTGGTCAGTTGTAACCCTTACAACGGTCGGTTATGGCGATATGTATCCGCAAACAGATTTGGGCAAGTTAGTGGGTGCGTTTACTGCCTTGCTCGGCGTAGGGTTGATAGCCTTGCCTTCAGGTATTATTTCGGCGGGTTTTGTGCAAGAAATACACCGCAATACGCGCCTCGAAAGTGCTTATACCAATGCAGCACGTATCCGCAAAGCCTTTCACACCAACTCAAGCAAAATAGGCTTGGTTTCTACTTTTCACCGCGCAATAGATATGATTACGCTGAAAAGTCGCCTGCAAATTTCAGAAGAAGACATTTTTGAGGCTATCCAACGGCAGTCGGGGCTAAGGGTGCGCTATAAGAAAAACACTAAATACGAACGCTTTGCGAATACGTTGGTGCTGGAGCATTTCGACCTCAATCGCTCTTATGGCTGTTACATTAACAGAGCCGCCGAAATTGCGATAGTGTCGCCTATGAGCCATGCCGAACACGCTATCGGGCATTTTACTGCACATTTGGCGCGGTATATCGAGGCAGATTATGTGTCGAATGAAATGTATGGCGAAGACGATGACTTAAATGTAGATTATGCCTTTAGTTTTTCGCATAACAATGCCTACACACACGAACACGCGCAAGGCGTGCCAAAAGCATTCTTAGACTTCAAAAGCGACCTTAGTCAAATAATAGAGCCACACGAAATGGTTTTTATTTTCAAAAGCTCCACCAGCCGAAATGAGGATTTTAATATTCACTTTGGTGGTATCACAGACAAAGAAGGCTTTGAGGCGATAGGTGAAACGTGTACTGTTCGCAACTTATTGTTGTTGGAGAAGTTTTACGAAAAACTAAGCCGTAATTTTGCTAAAGAGGAGCTAAATTACACCTTTGTTACACACAAACAATTTAATAATACCAAGTCAGATAGTTTACATCAATATCTTGCCAAAAGCACACTCGCCAATGTTGTAACAGTTTATATCAATACAGATTTAATAGAATGGAGTGATAACGAAACGTATTACCGCATTATAAAAGTCTTGGGTGATACGATTATAAACTTTTTTTAGACCATTTGCGCTTG
>JAYTNK010000507.1:0-3616 GCA_043748375.1 Cytophagales bacterium | reverse complement strand
GAAAATTTTGCTCAACCGAACACTACCTTTTTCTACAAAATGCTTATAAAAAACAAGGTGCTGACAAACCTATTGCTATTAGCTTGCTCAACGAGTTATTAACTAACGGTTTAATAGCCGAAAAACTGATAGCAGAGGCTGTGTTGCGATTCTATAAACCTACACAAAAAGAGGCCCTTTATTTAGGTAATATTAAAACTACATTTTATTTTAAATTTATTTCAAGAATATGGAAACGGAAGAATGTGCCTGTAGATTTGGTATATAAGGCGCATTTTGATAATGATACAAGTACCTTGGATTTGTTGTGGTACAAAGATACCCTTAATGTAAAAAAAATACCCGCTTATATTTTTAATCCTGAAATAAAACGGCTTGTTTTCTTTAACTATCATTTGCGAGAAATAGAAGCTATTAAAAAATGGAAAAACTTAACTGAATATATAGCCTATTGCGAACCCTATTACTACAAAAATAAGGAGGGAATCGAAGCCTTTAAAAAAGCCTTGCCTGCTCACATAAAACTGACTACTATTTTAATATGAAAACAATAGAAACTTGCCTAACCCCTGAAATGTTGCGTCATCACGATTTAGGAAATAAAACCGTTATCGTAATTGATATTTTCCGAGCTACATCTTGTATCGTTACAGCACTTGCGCATGGCGTGCAAAGCATTATACCTGTGGCTACCATTGCCGAAGCAAAAATATTGCAAAATAAGGGCTACCTAACGGCTGCCGAAAGACAAGGAAGTAAAGTAGAAGGTTTTGAATTGGATAACTCACCTTTCAGTTATTTGCAACCTGAACTAAAAGGCAAAACAATCGGATTGACTACTTCTAATGGGACACAAGCAATAAGAGCGGCGCAAGAAGCAGGCGCGTACGAGGTGCTTATTGGTGCTTTTCTAAATATCAATGTGTTGCAAACCTATCTTGAGCAACGGTCAGAGGCTGTTTGTTTGTTATGTGCGGGCTGGAAAGGCAGGGTAAATTTAGAAGACACATTTTTTGCGGGTGCTATTTTAACCTACTTAGCGCAAAGTTTTACAACTATCAATGATGATTGCGCACTTGCTTTGGCAACGTACGCGCAAGGTGCATCTAATCCTGTTCGTTTTTTAGAACAATCAGCGCACTATCACCGCTTAGAAACATTGGGCAATAAAGATGATATTACATTTTGTTTACAAAAAGGTATTTACAATAATATTCCTGTTTTAAAAGGCAATAGTTTGGTAAATATAAGCTATACGAGTTAAAAATAAGTTAATATGTACGCTCTTGCCTTTCGATACGGTTTTGTAATACGCCTATTTAGGCTATTGGGTGTGCTATGTTTGGGCGTTTTTTTGGGCTATTATACGCAATATTATGCTTTGTTATGGGTATTAGCAGGGTTGGCTTTTTGGCAAGCCGTTGCTTTATTGCGCTATGCAGAGCAGGGACAGGAGGTTTTTAGACGTTTTTTGAGTGCTATTTATTATGATGATTATACGCAAACATTCGCAGGTGGACAAACTGATGCCACGATAGCACCTTTGCAACAAGCCTTTAATAAAGTATTGCAAAAATTTCAGGAAATTCGTGCTGACCGCGAAGCTCAATACGCATATTTACAAGCTATTGTGCAACATATTCCCATCGGCTTGTTAGTGTTTGATGAGGCGGGCTGCATTCAATCTATCAATTCACAGACATGCAAGTTTTTAAACTTACCTCCTAGCGCGCACCATATAGATGAAATAAGCAATGAACTTGCCCCTATTCGCGCCTATTTGAAACAAACATCTTGGGCAGAGCGCGAATTGGTACGCTTGGCTGATGAGTATAAATTTGTGCAAATTGCGCTTAGACGTAATACTTTGCGCATACGTGGAAAACTATATCACATTGTTTCGTTGCAAGACATTCAAAGTGAACTCGATGATAAGGAAATGGAGGCATGGCAAAATCTTATCCGTGTACTCACGCATGAGATTATGAACTCGGTAACGCCTATTATTTCTTTGGCGGCTACGATTGAGGAAGATATGCAACTATATCGCAACAACTTGCCTGCCCACACAGCTACACAGGGGCAAAATAAAAAAATTGTACTTCCTTATCAAGCCTTTACAGAAACTTTGGAGGAGGTGCAAACTGCCGTACAAGCCATACAACGAAGGTCAGACAGCCTGAAGCGGTTTGTACAAGATTTTAGACATCTTACTAAAATTCCCGCGCCTAATTTTACACTCTTGTCTGTGTCTGCATTGTTGGGCGATTTGCAAATGTTATATCGTGAGGAGTTTAGAAAGGCTGAGGTAAACGCACAAGTGGAGGTCTTGCCTCCCGATTTGCAAGTATTAGCAGACCGTATTTTGCTGGAGCAGGTTCTCATCAACTTGGTTAAAAATGCTATACAAGCCCTTGAAAATCAGTCTGATAAACGCTTGGTTATTCGCGCTTTGCAAGACCGCATGGGAAAAAGCTTGCTGACTATATCGGACAATGGCGCAGGAATAGAAGCGCAGGCAAGGAAAAATTTATTCGTACCCTTCTTTACTACCAAGCAACACGGATCGGGTATTGGGCTTAGTTTTTCACGCCAAGTAATGCGCTTGCACGGCGGAAGCATTGAGGTAAAGTCAAAATTAGGTGAGGGAACTACTTTTGTGTTACGCTTTGCATGAAGTCTTTTTGGTTGTCTGACAATTTTTGTGGAAATACTAAAATTTTCACATCTTCTTTACGTTTACGTTCATGTTATCTTATCTTACTTAAATTCTTATCTCACCCTCACCCCAAAAAATGAAAAAAAGCACTTTGTTATTACCTCTTTTACTATGCACAATTCAAATATTCGTGCAACTCAATGCCCAAGACATTAAGGCTAAGACGGTACTTGATGCCGTAAAAGTTAAATATCAAGCGATGGAAGCGTTTAAAGCTGACTTCATGTGTACGATGTCCAGCCCCAACACAGGCGTAAACGAAACTTACAAAGGAGATATTACCGTAAAGGGAGATAAATTTTACCTCAAATTGCCTAAACAAGAGGTATTGACTGATGGTACAACACAATGGACATTCATGCGAGACCCTAATGAAGTAACCATCACAAATTACGAACCCGATCAAGACGATATAACTCCTGCTAAGATTTATACGCTTTACGAAGGCAATTATGAATATGTGTATATCGAGGAGAAAGTAGAAAATGGCAAGGCATTTCACATTATTGACCTTAAGCCAAAAAATAAAGACGCACAGTTTTTTAAAATACGTCTGAAGATTACCAAAAGCCACGGCATTAAAAGCTGGGAGCTATTTGAACGCAATTCAAACCGTTATTTATACACCATACAAAAATTTGCTATTGTTGATGTGAGCAATAGCTATTTTAAATACAATAAAGCTAATTATCCAACCAAGCCCAAAGAGGTAGATTTGAGATAAAAATGTTGAGTATATAGCGAAAACCGATTGGTTTACGCTATAATACATCTATTGCGCGGATTTAAGTACAAAATTATCTAATTTAGACAGCAATTGCAGGATTTGATTGTTAATTAACCTTTGTTTCGCCAAAAGGTCATGCGCCTTTTTCTCCTCGCTTGCTTGTTCATACC
>JAYTNK010000506.1:0-2433 GCA_043748375.1 Cytophagales bacterium | reverse complement strand
TCTGTTTGTTGTACACCATGTCGAATGGCATAACCTTTGCCTCGATTTTCGGTATAACCATGTAATAAAATATGTGCGTCTTTGGTTTGAATATTTTGTAAAGACTCAAGGAGATTGGCAGGCGAGCCGTCATCAACAATAATAATTTTATAATCAACGTCTTTTAAAATTTTAGCAATATGACTGCATGACGCTAACAATTCAGCCTCCCAACCTTCATGTGGATTATAAATGGGCAAAATGATACTTAGGCTATTGTTAGAATTATCCATGTATATATATTTCTAAAATACTATTTTGTCTTACACGCAAAAATGAATGAAAAAAAAGAAAAAACCAAATATTTGCTATAACAAAAACTGCCTCAAATATTTTGAGGCAGTTATCCATGATTATTCTCACGAGTTTCGTTTTTGAGTAACCAATGCCGCCCAAAAAGAAAACGTGCTTATTTTCAAAGTTACTATTTTTTGCTTGAGCCTTTTTTTGCTGTAGCTTTTTCTGCTACTTCTGTTTTTGCTTCAGCATATTGCGATTTGAGAGAAGCCCCAAGTGCCGCTTGTTTTATATAATTGCCCCAAGTCAGGTTGTCTTGACCCGCTTTGTTTGCGTTGGCGCGTTCTATAGCCATTGTTGCTGCATTTTCAACAATCCAATCAAAATTTGCTTGCCCAACCGAATTAATATCTGCATCAGGAGCAGGATTGCAGAAGTCGATAGCATAAGGAATACCATCACGCACTGCAAACTCAACCGTATTGAAGTCGTAACCAAGTGCATGATTCAATCTCAATACATAATCATGAATAGTAGCAAGCAGTTTTTTTGCAGCAGCACCTTGCGCCTTAATTTCGGAAGAATAGCGCAAGTGATGAGGGTTGCGGGGTTCGTAAGGCATGATATGTACATACTTGCCTCCCAAACAATAGCAACGGAAATAATCATCAAACACAATTTCCTCTTGAAGCATCATCACAAGTTGCTCTGTTTCACCATGTTTTTTCCAAAGGTCTTCCACGTCATCTACGCGGTAAACACTTTTCCAACCACCACCTGAGTGTGGCTTCATGTAGGCAGGAAAGCCGATGTGATTGAACATATATTGCCAATCCAAAGGTGCTTTCAAATTCGAGAACGAATTACCATTTGTGTCAGTTGGATGCTGATGTGAAGGCAATAACACTGTTTTAGGCACAGGCACACCAACTTGAGTGGCAAGACAGTTATTAAAGAATTTTTCATCAGCACTCCACCAAAAAGGGTTGTTGATAACGGCAGTGCCACAAATAGCTGCATTTTTGAGATAGGCGCGATAAAACGGTACATCTTGCGAGATACGGTCAATAATTACGGCATACTCTGTAGGTTCGCCTTGCAACACTTTGTCGATACTAACGGCTTCAGCTATGATATTCTTGCCTTCTTTTTGATTCACACGCTCAATAAACGCGTTGGGAAAGCTACGCTCTTGTCCGAAAAGGATACCAATTTTTTTCATATATATTATTAAGTTTTAGGAATGATTGAGAAGAGAGTAAACTGTTGTATCATAGAATGCACCTTCAAAATAGTAATTTTCTTTGAAAGAAGCTTCTTTTATAAAATTATTTTTTTGTAATAGCTTTTCAGAAGCCTTATTTTCAGGATTTATATGGGCTTCTATAGAGTGTAGTCGCATTTTTTCAAAACCGTATGCGAGTACCGCTTGTAAGGCTTCGTGCAAAATACCTTGTCTATGAAATGACTGTTCCAACATATAACCTACTTCTGCGCGACAATGTTCTTTTTGTATGCGCCAATATCCTATAAATCCTATCAAACGCGGGTTTCCTTTTTTTGTAATTGCCCATGGAATACCATCAAGGCAGGCAAGAGTGTCTGTCATTTTCTCTATCAGTATTTGCGCATCGGCTACAGTATTGGCTAAAGGTTTATTGATAAAATGCATGAGCGTTGGATTTGAACGCATTACAAACATATCTTGAGCGTCTGCTTGAGTAATTTCTCTTAAAATAAGACCATCAGTGGTTAGCGTAGGAAAAGGGGTGAAATTAAGTATTAACATATTGATTTATAGCAACTTGCCTACCCATTTTAATAGTGTAAAATTTTATTTTGGTTCTTAACGGGGCTAAGATACGCATTTTTTAAGGTTCACCAAATTTTTTTGTTCATTATACAAAAAAAGATAGGTATTTTTCAAATCTATATTGTGCCTGCCTACATAGAGGAAATAAATTTTTGCATTTTTCATGTTTGAATTTGAAACATGTTTTTTAAGCCTACTGCAGGTTGAAGCGCATAGTCATTATCCTAAAAACAATACAAAAGGATGTTTATTCGCTTGGTACTGCGTCATACTGTAGGAAAATCTCGGCAAGTGCGTACATGAGTTTTAAATCCACTTCACTCAATTTAAACCATTCGCCTTTA
>JAYTNK010000505.1:0-4451 GCA_043748375.1 Cytophagales bacterium | reverse complement strand
GTTACAAATGGACACTTGAGCGTGTAGAACGCAGAAGTGATCGTATCATGCGCGATTCATTTGAACGTGTGTACCAAGTTTCTCAACAATACCAAGTTTCTATGCGTATTGCTGCTTATATTGTAGCCATAGATAAAGTTTCTCAAACCTACAAATTTAGAGGTGGATATTAATCTTGCAATCTACTTTATAAAATGTGCTTATTAAATTAAAATGGCGACTATAAAATGTGAATAGCTCACAAATTTTATAGTCGCCTATTTGTATTTTTAATGCTTATTCTTAGAAAGCTAATCTGGGCAGGCAAGCCGTTAAACGCATAAAAAGGCTTTCCCAATTTTTAACGTATGTTTAACATGGATATGCGCGAAGATATGGTATCTTTGCGCTCTTTATTTTTGTATGAAGCCTACTTTTTTGCCTCTTGAGGCTACCCACGCGTTTAGCAACTTGTTTTTAGATTATACATCTGAAAAGAGTACGCTTTCACCTTTTTATCAACTCGCTCCTCGTATAGAGAACTTTGCAGAAGCTATCAAAATTAAAGAAAGTTTCTCTGCCCTGCAACGCAAAACCCTAGTGGAAGTTTTGCAAAAACAGTATGAGGGCATACCTAATCCTCCACATACCATCATAGAAAGTTTGCTTGAACCGAAAACCTTTACGGTTACCACAGGGCATCAACTTTGCCTCTATACAGGGCAAATGTATTTTATTTATAAAATACTTACCACTATTCGGCTTGCAGAAGAACTAAAAAAACAATACCCCACCTATAATTTTGTCCCTCTATTTTGGCTTGCCTCCGAAGACCATGATTTTGAGGAAGTTAATCATTTTCATCTTTTCGGACAAAAGTACACATGGGAAAGTACACAAAAAGGAGCGGTAGGCAAGTTTGAAACCCAAGAACTCAATGTTCTTTTTGAAAAAATGCAGGAGCGAATGCCCGAATGGGAAGCCATTTACTTAAAAGCTAAAAATCTTTCAGAGGCTACTCGTAAAATTGTACACTCACTTTTTGGACAATACAATCTTATTTGTTTGGATAGTGATGAGGCAATTTGTAAGCAGGTGTTACAACCCATTATGAGGCAAGACATATTCGAACAAGCCTCCTACTTGCCTGTAAATCAAACGAATGAAGCATTAGCCAAACTTGGCTATAAGACTCAAGTACACCCACGAGAAATTAATTTCTTTTACTTGAGGAATAACTTCAGAGAACGTATAGTTAAAACGGAAGCAGGCTATGAAACTACACAAGGTACTTATACATTCACTAAGGAAGCTTTACAAGAGGAAATTGCAAAATATCCAGAAAGATTTAGCCCAAATGTTGTACTACGCCCTGTTTATCAAGAATTGCTTCTTCCAAACCTTGCCTATATAGGTGGACCAGGCGAACTTGCCTACTGGCTACAGTTCAAAACAATGTTTGAAACATATAAAGTGCCATTCCCTATTTTATTTTCACGTAATTTTGGTTTGATTATCCAAAAAACAATAGGCAAGAAACTCACTAAACTTGGCTTGCCTGCCAAAGACCTTTTCCAACCCGAAGCGACTCTGAAAGAACGCATTATAGCACAAACCACAGGCGAAGTACTTATGCTGGAGCAGGCAAGACAAGAAACCGAAACTGCCTTTCAAAGTATTGCTATACAAGCAGAAATATGGGATAAGTCCCTTATTTCCAGTATTGATGCTGAAAAACATAAAACATTGAAAAGTATTGATAACCTCGAGAAACGCCTCCGAAAAGCTCAAGAAAATAAAGCCGAAACAGAACTTAAACAATTAGCAGGGGTACGAGATAAGCTGTTGCCTGGAGGCGAGTTACAAGAACGGTATGATAACTATCTTAACTTTTCCTTAAATAACCAAAGCCTCCTACCTACAATTTATCAAACTCTCGATCCATTTAATAAAGAACTGTATATTTGGCAAGAAGAAAATTAATACTTATATTTGCACCATTCAAAAAAAGCACCTTTTCTTTTTGAGTATCAAATGCCACTAACAAAGGATAAAAACAGCCAATTTGCTACTCAAAAAGATAACTTACCAAAAAAGTCTATATCTTAACATACTAAATATATTTCTTCAACGTTTACTCATTGTTTTCCAATCATAAAAAAAATAAACTATGCTAATTCTCAATTTTATATTAGCCGCACTTTTGTTCACGGGTAACACTACACCCAAACCTAATGAGTGTGATGCAAAACCTTACAAAGATAAAGCTTTACGCGGTATTCCTGACGGATTTACCTTCTTAAAAAGCTATACTGTAGACGCAGGAGATACAGGAGCAAAGAAAGAAACAAAGTTTTCGTATATTTTTACGAGAAATAATAACTACCAAATCAATCTCGATAACGGAGTTGCCTCTGCTAAAGGGTTTTATGTGATTATCACAGACTCAAACGGCAAACAACAAGTATCTAGCTATGTGTCAAGTAGTAGCAAATACTATCCCGCCCTTACTTATAAATGTAGTGCTACAGGTATGTATTACCTTACGTTTAAAATCGTAAGCCAGCCTTATTGCGCAGGTGCTGTATTGAGTTTCAAACGATAAATACACCTTACAGATTAAATTATAACGCCTCCTAAAATAAAAATTGGGTGGCGTTTATTATTGTTACAAAATTTTGTGTAAATTGCACCCAAAATAAAGCAAACAAATCAAATTAACAATTTTGAGTTTCAAGGTTTTGATTTTCAAACACTTACAACCGTAGGCGCAAAATCCGCTACCTCATTAATAAGCTCATGAATAACATAAATACCGTAAAAAGAAAGTACCTCCTTGTTTTTTCACTCTTAATAACAAGTTTATGCTTGTTTAGGCAGGCAAGCGCGCAAACTATATCGGAAGAAGACCGAGTAAAGATGAAGCGAGATGCAGAACATGTTGTGAAGCAATACTATGCAGACTTGAATATTATTACAAGTAGCTCTCAAGACTTGAGAAGATTTAGCGAAGACGATATTGAAGGAGCTATTAATAATGGCTTCTACACACCTTCGGCTTATATCTATAACGATATAGCGCAAATTAAGGAACGAGATGTCGACTCCTTGCGCGTGAGAGAGTATTTGGAAAAAGCTGCCGCTTGGTATCCAAGAGGAGCTAAATTTGATTGTAATTTTCAAGTACAAGACCCATGCACTGAATCAGAAATAGAAGGCGAAACACGTTTTTTTTCTTTGGTAGTAAAGGTTAGTAAAAAATTTCAGGGAATATATAAATTTGATAATGAGATACATACCAATCAGGACACGCTGAATGTTCACCTTAAATTTATAATTAAGCAAGACCGACCAAAGCTTGTAGTAGATCCCCCCAAAATATATCGTATCACGCTCTTTAAAGGGAAGGTAGAATGTCCAGAGCCAAAAATAGAAGATTCAAAAAAAAGCGTCTTTGCTTTGGTAGATGATAGCGATGAACGTACCTTGTTGGCTCAACGTGCCGTAAACTTTGTACAAGACTATGCTATTACGCTTAATATTATTGGTCATCCTAAAATAAATGGCCGCTACACTACCTTAGATTACTTTGAAAACGAGAATACCAAAGTTTACAATGATATTGCTCCTTACTTTCGTAAGAAAGAATTTTCAGCCGATGACTATCTACATAATATAGAAATATGGTGTCAGGGGGGAGCCTTGTTCAAATACCGCAATATTAAAGCACTTACTATACGCGCTGAGATTGACTATGTCATCGCAGTAGTGCAGGTAGACCGCACGCTTAAGACAAATGGTGTGAGTGCCAACATGAGGCATAGGCAACGGTTGGTTTTTAATATCAAATTTCCCGTAGTGTATCGTGCCATAGAAGGGGGATATAAAAAAGTAGTCGGCTTAGAACGCAGCACGCCACGCATTTCGGGTATAGAGGGTCTGCCTCCCCGAATCAGCCCGCGTTTGTATTGGGCATTCGGTATTCAGATACTTTCAGCAAACTATTTTGGTGATATAGCTCCAAAAAATAGCTTAATTAGCACTGATTTGCAACGTACAAAGCCAGGCTTTGGAGTCTATGTTTTGCGAAAACTTAGTAAGCATTGGTACTTACGCGCCAATTACATAGCAACCACACTCACAGGCGATGATTTTAGTTCCACAGATATAGACAGCCAAAATAAGTATAGGTATATTAGAAATTTACACTTTAGAAATAAAATAAGAGAATACTCCCTTAATTTTATTTATGAAACCCGCAAAAATGAGGGCTATTTCTATTCAAGAAAAAGAATAAACCCTTATTTTATGGCAGGAATTGGTGTATTCCGCAATAAACCAGAGGCGCGATCTCCTTCCGATTTTATTGATGTAACAAGCTCTTGGATAGATTTGCGCTCATTGGGTACCGAAGGGCAGGGCAGGCAAGGATACAAAAAAATGTATGCTATTTGGCAACCTATTGTACCTTT
>JAYTNK010000504.1:0-2342 GCA_043748375.1 Cytophagales bacterium | reverse complement strand
CTACCTTTGGACTTTGTAGATATGAACGCTGAATTTGAAAATTTATTACGGCTTTTAGAAAGTACAGACGTGGCTAATGTTCGTTTTGGCTTTCAGTTAGCGCATAACTATGAAGCAGAAGTAGAGGCGCATTTTGGCGGTAGTAGGCAAGATTTTCAGGCTTATTTATTTTAAACATTTAAAAATCAAGTGGTTAATCCTGAAATCCTGTCTTTCCATACTTTGAAATTTTACAACTTACTCATGTCGCTATCAACCCACAACAAATTGCTCCTACACCAAAAATATGCCCTTGCCTACCTGCATGGTAGGCAAGATTTGGTCTGCACAAGGAAATGAACGAGTATCATAAAAATCAATCATACAAACTTGCCAAAAAATTAAAATACGGCTTGTTTTTTACAATCTTTGAAAACAATATAATAAACAAAATCGTTATAGCATGATATTAACCAACTCTATATTTTTAAATTTATGAGAAACATTTTGTTAGTAATGGCAGGTTTTGGCATAGGCTTATCTCTGTTCTTTATCGCCTCCTTTAAAACCAAAAGTACGACTGCACCTCATCAATACATAATAATTGATGCACTTGAATCTATGATTTCAGGCGGTACAGGTCGCTCCAAAGGCGTTATCACCTACGCTGATGGTAAACAAGAGGAGTTCGATTTAGAGAACTTTTATAGCATGGTGGGGGTAAATTTTGGCAACATCAAAGGAAATGACAAAATCATTTTGGACAAAGTCAATAAACTCTCCCAACAAGGATACCGTATTGTAAGCCATTCTACAGGTGGCTCAGGTATCTACTGCTCACGTATCATCATGGAGAAAACAGAATAACAAAAACTATCTGAAAAAGGCATGCTGATAAGGTCAGAATAAACCAATAGTACATTCTTCGTGTATTTGATTTGTAACACCTTTATTTTTTGCGGTTCTTCTAAAGTTATTGCGAGAAAACTTTTTTTAGGCTTAAAAAGTGCCTTTTTGCATAGGACAGAGGTTGTAACCCCTATCCTATGCAAAAAAAACTATAAATTTTGGTTCTTCTAAGATTTATACGAAATAAATCCTAGTAGAACCTAAATTTTAGAGGAACCAAAATTCTCAAAAGCTGAAAAAGAAAGCCTCTATCAAATACTGCCCCAATGTCGTGTGTGTTTTTGACTTCAACTAAACCTCATGCTTTGCAAAAGGTCTTTTCATTTTCAAGAAAAACCCTTACCTTTGCTTCTATGAAAAAACAAATCGCCTATTTACTTGCCTGCGCTTGCCTAATTTGGGCGTGTTATACTAATAGAAGTAAGGATGAAAGACCGCGAATTTTGCCTAATAAGGTAGCCCAAGAGGAAGAAAAACCACATGACTCGCACTGCACCTTCAAGCAAGGCAAAAACAAACGAACTGATAACACACCACCTTTTGATAAAACCACCAAAATAGAAGCTATATCATTCAATTTAAGTAAATTTTATGATGACTTGAGAGCGCAAAAAAAAGGCATGGATGAAATTGAAACACCTGTCAAAATAACTAACGGCGTTTTATTTGTACCTCACATAGTCAATCGTTCTACCTTGACACCAGAACAAGTGCAAAATTTATTCGAAACATTGTTTTTTAATAAAGGAGGAAATTCGGATATGGCAAAATGCTATAGCCCAAATGAAGTCTTTGTATTCTATGAAGGAAGCAAGCCTTTTGCCTTCTTAGAATTGTGTTTTGGTTGCAGTGGTTGGAGAAACTACAAAACGGACTTCAAAGATTTTTGCGACCAAAAATGGGAAGGGCTTGAAACATTTTTTCCTGCCAGAAAAAAGAGAAATTAGTTTACCACATTTCGCTTAAGGTCTTTTCATTTTTCAAGGGAAATCCTTACCTTTGGACTTTGTAGATATGAACACTGAATTTGAAAATTTATTACGGCTTTTGGAAAGTACAGACGTGGCTAATGTTCGTTTGGGCTTGCAGTTAGCGCATAACTATGAAGCAGAAGTAGAGGCGCATTTTGGCAGTAGTAGGCAAGATTTGGAGGCTTTGTTTGATTTTTTGATGCAATACGAGGCTTGGAATTTTGAAACGGCTTTTTGGGAGGTAGAAAAACTAGGTTTATCTTGTAAAGGCATTACAACACTGCCTGCTGGAATAGAGCTATTGCAAAACCTAACAAGTTTGGATTTGGGGATAAATCAACTCCAAAGTTTGCCTGCCGAAATAGGACGGTTACGAAGTTTAAATGAAATATTTTTAGGTAGTAACAAATTACAAACCTTACCTGCCGAAATAGCTCATTTGATAAATCTGAAGAAACTATCTTTAGGAAACAATCAACTCCA
>JAYTNK010000503.1:0-18536 GCA_043748375.1 Cytophagales bacterium | reverse complement strand
ACAACAGATACAGTTCAACTAAACAACCCCATTAACAACTTGATTTATCGCCTTCTACATACAAAAGGCTAAAAAAGGAATAGCACACGCCATCGCGTGTGCTATTCCTTTTTTAGGGTGTAGGGGCAATTTATACTTTAGAAAGCTTGATAACGTTGGTTCGCAACTTTTGGTCTATAGGCATTGAGGCAAGCTGAATTACTTCATCACCTTTTGCGACCATACCTTTCTCCACCAATATATCTTGAATGTCTTGGAATGTTTGGTCAGTAGATACGAACTTATTGTAATAAAAAGCGCGTACTCCCCATAGTAGGTTTAGTTGTGTAAGCAATCCTTTGTTAGAGGTAAATACAAAAATATCCGTTTTGGGGCGGTGGGAGGCAAGTCGAAAGGCAGTATAGCCCGATGAAGTCATACCTACAATCGCTTTCGCGCCTATATACGTGGCGAGTCTTGCAGCGGCAAGAATAGCCGCGTTGTTTGAAAAGTTATTATCGTTTTTGTAATCATAAATTTTGTCTGTAATATTATCCTCTTTCTTAAGGTCTTGGTTGCGGTCATAAACGCTATTTTCTTTTTCAGCGTTTCTGATGATGTTTTCCATTGTTTGAACCACTTTCACAGGATACTTTCCAGCTGCTGTTTCGCCACTGAGCATTACAGCATCTGCGCCATCAAGTACAGAGTTGGCTACATCACTTGCTTCAGCACGCGAAGGGCGTGGATTTTCCATCATAGACTCCATGATTTGGGTAGCAATAATAACAGGCTTGGCAAGGCGAGCGCATTTGCGAACGATTTCCTTTTGCACCATAGGCACATTTTCAATACCAATTTCCACACCTAAGTCGCCGCGCGCCACCATTACCGCGTCAGACGCATCAATAATAGCATCAAGGTTTTCAATAGAAATCGCCTCTGGCTTCTCAATTTTAGAGATAACCCTTGCACTTTTGCCTTTTTGTTTGATAATATGCTTCAGTAAAAGAATATCAATCGAGGAGCGTACAAATGAAAGTGCCACCCAATCTACGTCATGCTCCAACCCAAACATTAAATCTTCAGTATCTTTTTCGGTAAGCGAAGGCGTTGAAAGAATAGTATTAGGTAAGTTAATGCCTTTTTTGTTTTTCAATAATCCACCATACACGACTTCCGTTTGCACTACTTCACCATTGGTACTGATAACTTTTAATTCGAGCTTGCCATCATCAAGCATAATAGAATCGCCAGGCTTTACATCTTTGGGCAAAGCCTTATAAACCGTTGTGATATGGGTAGCCGTTGATTCTTGGTCACGTGTACTGATTTCAACGCGTTGCCCAGGTTCGAGCATTACCTGCCCGCCTTCCACCATACCCACTCGGATTTTTGGTCCTTGTAAATCTTGGAGAATACTAATGGTTTTATTGTGTTCGCGATTGATTTTGCGGATTTTCTCAATACGAGCCAAATGCTCCTCATGTGTGCCATGTGAAAAATTTAGGCGAAAAACATCAACGCCTGAATTGATTAACTCAAGCATAGTTTCTTCCGAATCGCAAGCAGGGCCAAGCGTAGCTATGATTTTGGTACGGTTATGTATGTAAGGAATGGATTGTTCCATAAATAAAGAAATAGGATTACTTAGTATCTTTCCACAAAGCTACTATTTTTTATGGATTTCTATATATACATGCTTATATTATTAAAAAATAAAAAAAATCTACTTATGTGAAAATCAACTTGTTAGGTTATAAAACTTGCTTTTGCAAATGATTGCGGAGGCACTGTAATTTTCACACACCGTTTATAAACGTGTGTTTTTAGTTAATAAAAACAGGCTATTCAAAAATTATTGTGGGACTAACAAATAAAACGCTCAAGTTATTGCATTTTTGTTTGGTGTTTCACCAAACGCACATGGTTATCCCAAAACCACTTTCCGATGTGTATAAATCTTAGAAGAATCAAAATTGCCTACCTATCACCCCAGAACTGTTAAATGCTCGCAAAAAGCCTCACCCTTTCATTCCCTCTCCAAAGGAGAGGGAGAGCCATAACACTCATTTTCAACGTTTTATAAAGCCCCTCTCCTTTGGAGAGGGGTTTGGGGTGAGGCTGACAAGAGCGCATTTAACAGTTCTACCCATCACCCTTCTTCGCCCAATCCATCTTCATAATATTTATCCCATGTACCCTCTTGATAATAATGATACAACATAGGATTTTGAAGGGTGTTAATTTTGATTTGGCTGCTATCCATTTCCAATACATCTCGCCCAAAGGCTGTTAAGCCTAAAAGTGCATCTTGCGTCAGCCATCGCAACGGTATATTTTTCAACGTAGTTTTGCGCAGTCGCTCTTTCATGCGCTCTTTGGTAAGAGATTTTGAGCCAATAACCCACGCCCATTCGCCAAATGTATAGACGTGATTGTGCAACGGCAGCGTATTAAAACCTGCGTGTTGCAATGTCTTGTCGATACTTCGATACACAAGTGGCGAAAAGTGTAAACCTGCTGCTTGTGTAATTATAGCTCCGTTAGGGCGTAATTGCCTGTGGCACAAGCGGTAAAATTCCCAACTATACAAACGGTTTACTTCTACACTCAACGGGTCGGGGAAATCGGCAATGATGACATCGAAAAACTGCTTTCCTTTTTCTAAAAACGTAAATGCATCTTGATTTACTATCTTAACTTTGGGGTGATGCAAGGCATCTTTATTCAAAGCGCGGAAAATAGGGTTTTCCTTGCCTATTTTTGTCATTTCGGGGTCAATATCTACTAAAGTAATGCTTTTTACATGGGGATATTTTAACACTTCGCGGATAGCACAGCCATCGCCTGCCCCTAATATCAATACATCGCGCACCTCTGGCGCAAGGTGCATAATAGGGTGAACCAACGGTTCATGATACAACCACTCATCAAACGTACAAAGCTGTTTGCTGGCATTTAAGAACAGCCAATACTCTGATTTCCATTGAGTTATCGTGATTTTTTGATATTTGGTTTGCTTTGAAAAAACAACCTTTTCCTTGTACTTTTGTTGCTCGCTCCAAGTTACTATAGGTTGTGCAAAAATAATCCCACCTATTAATAAAACTAAAATAGCACTTTGTGCTACATAAAAAATCCACTTTAGGCGGGGAGCTATTAAATCATTAAGATACCACCACAATAAAATGGCTACTACAAAATTCACTAAACCCAGCACAAAAGGCGTGTAAGTAAGCCCCAAATAAGGCAATCCGATAAACGCAAAAAATACGCCGCCAAGTAAACTGCCGTAATAATCTTTCTCCATCATACCCGCAATATTGGTGCGGAGCGTTTCGTAGCGTTCATTGATGCGTGTTGCCAACGGAATCTCCATACCTATCAACAAGCCTATCATAATGCTAAAAGGGTAAATAATCCACTCAATATCACGTACATAACTCATCAATACGTAGGTAATCATACCCACATACGAGGCCAAAAACGCCAATAACAATTCGGTGGCTATAAATATCTCTATTAAATAATGATTAAAATTTCGACTAATACGACTGCCGACACCCATCGCAAACAACATGAGCGACAAGACCATTGTCCATTGAAACACTGAATCACCTATAAAGTAGGTGGCAAGTGTTGAGAGGATATATTCTGCCACAATACCACACAAACCTGTAGCAAACAGCGCGATTTTTAAGGCTAATGAGGGCGTGATTTGAATTTTCATTTTTCGTTTCTTTTTGCAAAGGTATATAAAAAGTTGCTTCATAAAAGCATCATGAGGTTGTGCGCCACAAAAAAAGCCAACTGTGCCCCATAAACCCAAACCGCCAACTTGTTTTCTTTGTGGAATGATAGCCGAAAAAAAGCGTACAGCAAACAAGCAGAAGCGATAAACCACGCTACATAGTTTTGCAAAGGAACAATCTTGCCTGCCCAATCCCAAAAGTGATACTGCATAGCCACCTGCTCTATCCAAACATCTAAAAAAGTCATGAGACTTGCCCCTATCAGTACTTTGGGTAGGGTAGGCAAGCCTGTTTTTTGCGCCATTATCCCACAAACATACACCAACACCCACCAATTCAGCCCAATAGTAAATGGCACACCAAAAAGCCCTGCACCAAGGGCATATTCATACCAATAATCTCCAAAAATAATTTTGCTGTGTACACCTAAAACTTCCAAAAAGAAGCCGCCCAACGTAGCCAAAACTGTAAATACAAAAAACGGAATCCCCCAATCTCGATGCTGACTGAACAATAATAAAGCGGTAAAAACAAGATTAAAAGGAATGAGCAGCTCGAATAAGGGACGCAAAAAAATTACTTGCAAACCTATAAAACCTGCAATATGGGCGGCTATAACCAAATATAAAGCTACTCGATAAGGTATCGAATATGTAAACATAATTTAGTAGATAAAAAGTTTGGTCATTTGGTGTTTTTCGCGGAAGGCTTCCAGCCTGTAGGCTGTTTGATGAGGACATTAAACAAGGGGGGTAGGCACTTTTAAAAAACAGCTCAAGAGCTTTTTTTTACTGTGCGCTAGATTGTAGGTATTCTATTTTACGCTGATAGTCTGCAATTTGTTTTTCAAGTTCTATAGTATATTGCTTGAACTTCCCTGCTTCCTCTAAAGATTCTAACAATACTTGTTTGCTTTGTATCTCTGCCTTGCGCGTTTCGGTAATGTTACGTGTGAATATAGACAAACCTGTTACGATATTATCTTCCAAAATAGGATTAAACCAGTGTTCGTAATAAATTTTATTGGGGAATTTTCCACTGTCTGTAATCTTTGCAAAGCGTTCACCAAGAAGTGCGCGGTTGAAATAGTCGCGCCAATCGCCCTGTTTATCAGTAGGCAAGTAATCAAAAATTGATTTTTCGCGTTGGGGAGCATAGCCACGTTCTGCCGATTGCTTTGCATATACCTCATTGAAAACCAATATATTATAGGATTTATCTAATGCCAAAATAGCGTCTTCCGTATTATTTATGAGGGAGTTAAGGTTGGCTTCTGTTTCTTTCAGATAAACCTCTGCCATTTTTTGTTGCGTGATGTTTTCTATAAAAATAGACGCGCCTAAAACTTGCCTTTGTGCATTTAAAATAGGATTGTAATGCAATTCATAATACAAAATTTGGTTTACTCTATCCACTCGCTCAAGGGTTACAAACTTCTCGCCTCCCAATACGCGGAAAAAGTCTTTGTGCCGTTTTACAAACTCTGTTTGCGGAATCTCTTCCAACATATTCTTGCCTACCTCTAAGACTATACCCAGCTCAAGGTACATTTGGCGCATAACTTTGTTAATAACCGTAACGCGATAGAGGCGGTCAAAAGCTACTATAGCATGCGAAGTATTGTTTATGAGTCCTTGCAAATTATTTTCCTTCTCTTTTAGTGCGCCTTGCGTACTTTCCATAACGTGTTGCGCGATTTGCAAGTCGTTCATTTTCTCCTTTAGTTCCTCTTCGCGGGCTTGTAAGTTATGCGCAAGAGCTTGCGACTCTTGTAACAAGTATTTAGTTTGTTCGGCTTGTTGGCTATTGGCTATTACTTGGGCAAGGTTATCGGCTACTTTTTCCACAAAAATACGTTGAAAAGGTAGTATTTCACGAAAAGAAGCTACTTCTACCACACCAAGTACAGTATTATTTGCTTTTAATGGCACGATAAGCAAGCCTGTCGGCGTGGCTTCACCCAAGCCAGAGGTAATATTTACATAAAAAGGAGGGATTTCACGCAAATAAGTTGTTTCGCCTTCTTTCCACACTTGTCCGATAAGTCCTTGCCCTGGCTCTACAATCCGCTCCGAATAGCGTTTTTGGTCGTAGGCAAACGAGGCTTTAAGCTCAAGATACGGTCTGCCGTCTTGAGTTTCTAATAGAAACAATCCGCCTTGATTGGCATTTAAGTAATTAACCAAATGAGCGATAAACGCATCAGAAAGCTGTGTGAGGTTACTGGCATATTTAGCAAAAATTTCTGCAAACTTTGCCAAACCCGTATTCGTAATATTTCTAATCTCGTTCTCTTGTGCTAATTCTGACAGCCCTTCACGCATTTGTGTCAAGGCTTTCCCCAGTTCGCCACGCTTGCCAAAGAGTTGCAAATGAGCCGTTTGGTTTTCTTCTTGATGGATTTCTTGTGCAAAGTCGCGCAACTCCGTTAAGGGACGAATAAGTGTATTGAGCGTGTGTGCAAGCTGTTTATGCTCTAACAACAGTGGCTCTATCGGGGTAGGAATATCGCCTTTTTGAATAATTTGTGGAAATCTCCGCATCAGTTCCATATCTTCTGCGTGCATTTCGCGTATTTGCCACAGCCACCAAAGGCAGGCAAGCACGCCTATTATCCACATAAGCCAAAACACCCAAGAGGTAAAGAAGTTTACATTCTGGTCATCAAATTCTTGCGCCACTTGGAAAGTATGTATTTTTTCTTCGCAATCAATGGCTATTTCGTTTATTTCGTTTAAAAGTGGCAGAATATGAATAGACAAACTATTACTTACAAAATCATGAAGATACAAGCGTCTTACCCCTGCGGTTTGGGTAGGCAAGTAAATGGTATAATGCCCTTGCGTAACAAGCCTTTTCAGTTTATCCAAGTATTTTTCATGCTTTTGCAATTTAAAAATCATACTTTTATAAGAATTTTGCAAAAAGGAATGCTTGGCTTTTAAACGATGTTTTTCGATTGAATCTTGATAGGGTTGTATCGCTTGCTTCCAAATTTTTTCAATCCGCACCCATTTTGCAGCGCGTTGTGAGGTATCAGTAGTAAGCGCAATGTCTTGCACATTTTGTTTATATTGTTCAAGAGCAATTTGTATTTTTTGCGTATTCGTTTGCATAGGCGTATAAACCCAAACGGCTTCTTTCAGCTTCAGCCGTGTTTGTAAGGTCGTTTGCCTAAATGCCCATAATGCTAGCGCAAATAGTACAAACAACGCCACAGTCGCCACCATCATACGACTACCAATAGACTCTAAATAATTGGTACGCCTTAAAAAAGATTTTCGTGTCATTTGCAATCACAAGATTAAAGCCTGTTCAGATAGTAAAAAAACATAAATCTTGCCATGTTTTCCGCTTCTTTCAGCAAATATAGCTTTTTTATTTAAAAAGCCCTATTTCTATAGAATCACATACAAAATTTGGACGCAAAAATTTGCTACTTAAAAAGAAAACTCGCACAAATAAAAAAGCTACCTTGTTATTATTTTAGTTTAATAACTAAAAAAAAAGTGTTTTTTTTATAAAAAACTATATACTTCAAAAGTTTGGCATTAAAGTTGGAAAATACAATATCAAAATCAAAAACATTATACACTCTCCTGTAAACATTATGACAACTCAAGTAACTGACGGCATCAAAGTAACAGTCATCACGGATTATCAAAAAGAATACTCAAGCCCTGGTCAATCGCATTTTGTATTTACCTACAGAATAACCATAGAGAACAGTAGTGCTTATACAATCCAACTGCATCGCAGACATTGGTATATATTTGACTCCAACGGCTTCACCAAAGAAGTAGAAGGCGAAGGAGTGGTAGGCAAGAAGCCCGTGCTTGAGCCAGGTGAAGTACATCAATACGTTTCAGGGTGCAATTTACGCACAGGCATTGGTAAAATGGCAGGCAAGTACGTTATGGAGCGGGTTGCTGATGGCAAACGCTTTGAAGTAAGCATTCCAGAATTTACCCTCATGGTGCCTTTTTTGCATAATTAAAAGTTTATTTAAATAAAAAATATATTTACGATGCTACTTATTTGCAAAAATAGGTAGCATTTTTTATTTTTAACCATAACCACCCCCAAATAAAATTTGTGCGTTTTCTTTTTCAGTAGCAGATGCCGCTCGCAAAGAACAAAACAGCTAATTTGTTACTCAAAAAGAAAAAACTACGCGTTTTTCTTTTTTTCATATACATTTGCGGAAGGCTATATCCGCCTTTACCCCAAAAAACCATGGAACGTATAACTAAAATAGAAAAAATAAGCGTTTTTGATATGTTCAAAATAGGCGTAGGACCTTCAAGTTCCCACACAATGGGGCCTTGGCGTGCTTCGCAACGCTTCTGCCAAGAATGTTTGCAAAAAACAGCCTTAACCGAAATTACCCAAGTGCAAGTTTTTTTGTACGGCTCGCTCGCTAAAACAGGCAAGGGGCATGGTACGGATATTGCCGTATTATTAGGTTTGGGAGGCGAAGACCCCGTAACCATTGATACAAGCCTGATAGACAGTAAAATAGAAACTATCAAACAAACTAATACCTTGTATTTAGCAGGTACACACCCCATAGCTTTTAGTTATCAAACCGACCTCGTCTTCATGATGAAGGAGGCTTTGCCCTTTCACCCAAACGGTATGACGTGCATAGCCACTCTGAAAAACGGAGAAAAAATCAGCGAAACATACTTTTCTATTGGAGGCGGATTTGTGGTAAAAGAGCATGAAGATGCTGAAACCACTACAGCCCAAAATCCACTGCCTTACCCCATCGAAAAAGCGGAAGAACTTTTACGCTATACACACGACTTAGGCAATATATCCGAAGTTGTACTTGAAAACGAAAAACATTGGCGCAGTGCCACAGAAGTCCGAGAAAAAATCCTCCATATCTGGGCAGTCATGCGCGACTGTATTTATAGAGGCGCACACGCAGAAGGACAGCTACCAGGTGGCTTGAAAGTGCAACGAAGGGCAGGCAAGCTCAATAAAAAACTCATTGAAAACGATTCCTATAACACACCCGAAGAATGGCTTGCTTGCATCAAACATCAAAGCCCAAACTTCCAAAAAATACTCAAGTGGGTAAGTTGTTTTGCCCTTGCCGTAAATGAAGAAAATGCTGCTTTTGGACGTGTAGTAACCGCCCCAACCAATGGTGCCGCAGGTGTAGTACCTGCAGTGTTGGCATATTATGTATGCTTTTGTGGGAAAGTTACAGACGAAGATATTGTACGCTTCATGCTCACAGCAGCCGAAATTGGAAGCATTTTTAAAAAAGGGGCTACTATTTCTGCCGCTATGGGTGGCTGCCAAGCCGAAATCGGTGTTTCGTCTGCAATGGCTGCTGCTGCCCTTACCGAAAGACTCGGTGGCACAGCAGGACAAGCACTCATGGCAGCCGAAATTGCTATGGAGCATCATTTGGGGCTTACTTGCGATCCTATTGGTGGATTGGTGCAAATTCCTTGCATAGAACGCAATACCATGGGGGCTATCAAAGCCATTACCGCTGCTAATATGGCTCTTGAAGGCGATTATACCAGCGCAAAAGTTTCGCTTGATGCGGTGGTACGTACTATGTGGCAAACCGCTATAGATATGAATAGTAAATATAAAGAAACGGCTGAAGCGGGACTTGCTACCAATATCCCCATCAATTTAGCAGAATGTTAGTTGCCCATGCAAAAGGCAGGAACTCTATTTTAGCACTTTGATAGTAACATTAACTACCCCATCTCGAATCATGTCTATTTGTTGGGCAGCCGTATAAGAGAGGTCAATACTTCGCGTAGAAGTGGCAGGCAAGCGATCATTGATAGTAACAATAACCTTTTTATTGTTCTTCGGGTTGTGGACTTCTACGCGTGTGTTGAAAGGTAAGGTTTTGTGTGCTGCCGTCAATTTGGCTTTGTCGTACAATTGCCCACTTGCTGTCTTCTTTCCTTGAAACTTATCGGCATAATAAGATGCCTTGCCTACCGCCGCAGTAAGGTCAGAAGGGCTTACATCTGTAGCAACAGGCTTCAGATTGATGTTTTGTAAAGCTGTGCAACTTGCTAAAACGCACATGAAAAGCAGAAATACGAAACGCATAAGATAAGTTTCATCCTAAAACGATAAACATGGCAAAGTATTGCAAAAAAAAGCTTAAAAGTTAGAAAGTGCTAAAACAAAAACATTCTTAAAAAGTTAGGCAAATGTGTGTGAAATAAGAAGTACCTATTTCTAACCTCATGATAGCTTGCCAATTTAAATCTCGGCTTTAGCTTTTGCACATAACTAATTATTGCCTACCTTTGCACCACAAAATTTAATAATAACCATGCAAAAAATAACGCGTACCTTCTGGGTATGGTGCTTCTTTAGCCTTAGTTATACAGCTATCGCTCAAGACATGCCTTTAGACCCCCAAGTTCGGACAGGCAAGTTGCCAAACGGACTTACTTACTTTATTCGTAAGAATGCTAAACCTGAAAAAAGAGTGGAACTTCGCCTCGCTATCAATGCAGGCTCGCTCATGGAAGAGGAAGACCAACGTGGTTTGGCGCACTTTACCGAACACATGTGCTTTAATGGCACAAAAAACTTTCCTAAAAACGAACTCGTAAACTACTTACAATCTACTGGTGTACGCTTTGGGGCTGATTTGAATGCCTATACAAGTTTTGACGAAACGGTGTATATGTTGCCCTTGCCTACCGATAAGGAAGAACAATTAGACAAAGGCTTCCAAATCTTAGAAGATTGGGCGCACAATGTTACGTTTGATAATGCGGAAATTGATAAAGAACGTGGCGTAGTTATAGAAGAATGGCGCACAGGACGTGGTGCTTCACAACGTATGCTCGACAAATGGCTACCCGTATTGATGAAAAATTCGCGCTATGCTGAACGATTGCCCATAGGAAAAAAAGAAATTCTTGAAAGTTTCAAATATGAAACTATCAAAAAATTCTACAAAGATTGGTATCGCCCTGACCTCATGGCGGTTATTGTGGTAGGTGATATTGATGTGGACAAAATGGAAGCAAAAATCAAAACCTATTTTGGACGTATCGAGCCTACACAAAATCCTAAAGAACGCAAGAAATTTGAAATACCTGCACACAAAGAAACTTACGTGCAAATTTTAACAGATAAAGAAGAAGCCTTCAACAGCTTGCGCGTTTATTACAAACAACCTAACGAAACTTTGCGCAATACTGCCGACTATCGTCGCACATTGATGTATGAGTTGTATCAAAAAATGTTGGGCGATCGCTTAGACGAAATCAGTCAAAAACCATCTCCACCTTATATGGGTGCATATTCAGGTTATGGCGGAATGTGGGGACGTGGCTCAAAATCCTACCAAATGTATGCGCAAGTAGATGAAACCAACATGGAAAGTGCGCTTACTACTTTGCTTACCGAAAATAAGCGCGTGCTTGAACATGGCTTTAATCCTTCTGAACTTGAACGCGCCAAACAAGATATCATGAGGCGTTATGAAAAGAGTTTTAATGAACGTGCTAAAACAAATTCAGCTAATTTAGTACAAGAATATCTTAACTTCTTCCTTGAAGGCGAACCCGCTCCTGGTATTGAATTTGAATTTGATTTGGTAAAGAAACAACTGCCTGGTATTGGCGTAGCAGAAATTAACGGCTTAGCAAAAAAATGGATAACCAAAGAAAATCGCGTGGTTATTATTACTGCCTCCGATAAACCTACTGTGAAACTCCCCAATGAAGCGCGTGTATTGGAAATCATCAACCAAATAGATGACATCAAAGTTGCCAAATACGAAGATAAAGTTATCACAGAACCTCTCATGGCTACTATGCCTATCGCAGGCAAGATTGTAAAAGAAGTGAAATTGCCTAAAATAGAAGACGTAACTGAGCTTACCCTTTCTAATGGTGCTAAAGTAGTGTACAAAAAAACTAACTTCAAAGATGATGAAATCCGATTTAGTGCCTATAGCGCAGGCGGAACTTCTCTTTATAGTGAGGCTGATATGTATTCGGCTAACTACGCCTCTCAAATTATCAATGAGTGTGGCGTGAGTAAATTCTCTGAAACAGACATCAAAAAAATGATGGCAGGCAAGAATGTACGCGTTACGCCTTATATAGACGAAAACAGCGAAGGTATTTTTGCCAATACTACCCCGAAAGATGTAGAAACAGCATTCCAAATGATGCACCTTTATTTTACCGCACCACGCAAAGACGAAAATACGTTTAAGTCTTTCGTAGCTAAAAATACGGGTATGTATAAGAACTTGCTTGCCAATCCTCAATTCTATTTCTTCATGGAGGTGGAAAAAATCATGTCGCAAAATCACCCCCGCAATGTAGGCTTCCCCAAACCTGAAGACCTTGAAAAAGTGAGTCTTGACCGCGCTATGGAAATATACAAAGAGCGTTTTGCAAATGCAAGCGACTTTGTGTTCACTATAGTAGGTAATTTTGACGAAGCTACTTTGAAAACCTTAGTAGAGAAATATATTGCCAGCTTGCCTACCATAGCAGGTGCAACGCCTGAAAAATTCAAAGACCTTGGTGTACGCCCTCCAAAAGGATACACGCCCAAAGAACTGAAAAGAGGACAAGACCCTAAGAGTCAAGTAAGCCTTGTTTATACAGGTGATTTGAAAAAAGAAAAAGATGCGTTTGCTATTCGCGCTTTTGGTGATGTATTGGAAAATAAATTGATAGAAAATTTGCGTGAAGACAAAGGCGGCGTGTATAGTCCACAAGCAGGTGCAAACACCTCTAAAATCCCGTATGCGAGCTTTACTATCAATGTCGGCTTCTCTTGCGCTCCCGAAAACGTAGAGAAATTGGTTAATGCTGTGTTCGAAGAAGTTACTAAACTTCAAACTAAAGGTCCTTCACCCGAAGATATGCAGAAAATCAAAGAAGCATATCGCCGCGAATTTG
Source organism: Cytophagales bacterium (assembly GCA_043748375.1). GTDB lineage: Bacteria > Bacteroidota > Bacteroidia > Cytophagales > Microscillaceae > RDXI01. The sequence goes on along the minus strand of JAYTNK010000503.1, from coordinate 5,872 downwards.
AGAAAAATAGCAAGGAGAATAGCTTTTGGTCAAACCGTATCCAAAGTCTATACAGTCAAGGTAGCAAACCCATGACATTAGTAGAATCGCAAGCCCGCATTGAAGCCCTTACTGCCAAAGAAATTCAAGCCATTGCAAAAAAATATGCCGTTAAAAGCAATCTTATCAGTATAGCTCTTTATCCTGAGAAAATTGTTACAGAAGAGAAACCAGCCCCCATCGAAAAAAATGAAGCGAGTGCGGAAGGTATTGCCAAAGATATGACCGCCGAAAAAGTAATTGAAAAATATGTGGAGGCTATAGGTGGAAGGGCTAAGATTGAAAAAATACAAACCATGCGCCAAACCATAACCATGGAAATAATGGGTATGCAAATAGAAAGTGTCGTTTCTAAAAAAGGCATGGATAAAATGCTTATGACGCAAAAAACACCCGATGGCGAAACAAGCACGATTATTAATGGGGATAAGGGTATTCAGAAAACGCCTGATGGCAATCAGGAAATTCCTGCTGAGCAACTAAAAGCCATGAAAAAGAATGGTAGTTTTGTAGCCGAAGTAGGTTATCAAAAGGCAGGGCTCAAGGTAGAACTTGTTAAAACTGAAAAAGTAAATGATAAACTTGCCTACCAAATTAAATACACTGATGCAGATGGCAAATCCTCTGCCATGAAGTGGTATAGTGCAGAAACAGGTTTATTGGTAAAAACAATGGATGGACAACGTGAAGCTTTTATTGAAAGCTATCAAGAAGTTAGTGGAATTAAGTTTCCAGAAACGCAAAAAATGAAAGCGCAAGGCATGGAAATTCCCATGAAAATAAAAGTAGAGGTTAATCCTGAACTTTCTGACGATTTGTTCAAAGTTGAATAAATTTAGCTGAAAATAGTTTTACGCGCTACCAAAAAGTATCTGTGTAAATTTTATGTTAGCATAAAATGTAGCGAGTTTCCTTTTCGAATGCAGATACTGCTCAAAAGAAAACTCGCAAAATAGATACTTACCAAAAAATTTATAACACTTTTGCACCTTGCTTTTTCTTCTACTATGAAGAAAAGCAAGGTTTTTTTTAGATATTTTATTCTGATGTTGAGCTTCGCTCAAAATGGCAACCCATTATTTTTATGGTTCTTCGAAAGTTATTGCAGAAGTATGCCAAGAATTAGCCATGCTGTAAGCATCCGTTTGTTCCTTTAGCACTAACAAGGGATTCTTACAGAATGGCTACGCGAGGGGTTTTGGTAAATCCCGCCATAACTTTTGAAGAACCATGTGTAAAAAAAGAAAACTGCTTTTACAACTTGTAAAGGCAGTTTTTATCTATAGTTTATTTTTTCATCTTTTCTTGGGCTTCTATATATCTTTTCATACGCAAGACGTTTAAAAACATAGCTAAACCAAAGATAGACAATAAAGATGGGAACATACTTTTTTTGTTTAGTAAGAAATAATTTTAAGTGCGTTTTTTAAATGCTTTTGGAAAAACTTTCATATACGTATTTACAAATATACGCACATGGTACGAAACAGGCAGGGAGGCAGTGGTTTATTTTTACTTATTTTGAAAAAAAAAACAAGTTTTTGATAATTTTAAAGCGTCTGTTGCATTTTTTCAAGATAAAAAGCCGTATTTTTAGTGTATGGGTAGGCAAGGTGTTTGTTTAAATCACTATCTTTGCCTCATGTTATTAAGTTCTTATACAGATATTTATGTCGAGGCAGGTTTAGATGAGGTAGGGCGCGGTTGTTTGGCAGGACCTGTAGTAGCATCAGCTGTAATCTTACCTAAAAATATATCGATGCCGAATTTGCGCGACTCGAAGCAACTTTCAGCCCAAACACGTGCAGAGCTTGAGGTTTGTATTAAACAAGAGGCGATAGCTTGGGCAATAGCCGAGTGTTCGCCTATAGAAATAGATAAGTGGAATATTTCGAATGCAAGCATTTATGCTATGCACCGCGCTTTAGATGCGCTCGGGTATTTGCCCGAACTGCTGTTAGTAGATGGCAATAGGTTCAAACCGTACAATTATATTCCTTATTATTGTATGGTGAAAGGCGATGACCGCTTCTTGTCTATTGCGGCAGCTTCCGTTTTGGCAAAAAATTATAGAGATGCGCTCATGCAAAACCTTGCCGTACAACACCCCGAATATGGGTGGGAAACGAATATGGGCTACCCAACCCGTACACACAAGGAGGCGATAGCCCTGCATGGTTTAACAGCACACCACCGATTGACCTTTAAAAGTACATAACTTTTCGCTCTCTGTTTTCGTTTTAATGGTATGAATTTTAGCATGACAACCGCTACACTCCATGATTTTATAACAAAGGGCTATGCCACCGCGCTTTGGCGACTACCAAATGCCCATGAAGTACATTGGATTGCAGACACACAAACGCCCTTAATTACCCAAAAACCCGTTATTGAGTCAGCCCCGACAGGCTTTTGGATTAGTCCGTTTCTGAATGAAGATTTAGCGAACACCTATTTTATTCGAGCTGAATGGCACGCTGTAAAATTAGATAAAACGCCTTTTCTACCAAGCAACCACGCCTTTGACACGCTCAAAAGCCACTTCTTGCCTGCCTCGCCTATCCAACTTGCCACGCAAGAGGCACACGAGGCATTGGTACAAAAAGGCATCGAGGCTATCGAGTCAGGCGAGATGCGTAAGTTGGTAATTTCACGTGCAAAAGCTCTTGCCTACCCCATTGGATTTGATATATTGCGGACGTTTGACAAACTTTGTGCGACTTACCCTACCGCATTTTGCTATTTTTTTCACTTGCCTGCCATAGGTACATGGATGGGCGCAACGCCTGAAACGCTGATAGCAGTAGAAAACCAAACCATTTTCAAAACAGTTGCCCTCGCGGGTACGCAAGCCTACAAAGGACAAGCGGTGCGCGATGCCTTATGGTCGCAAAAAGAAATAGAGGAGCAGGCAATAGTGAGCCGTTATATCATTAATTGCTTTAAGAAAATTCGGTTAAGAGAATTTGAAGAAGAAGGACCTAAAACAGTCATTGCAGGGCATTTGTTGCACTTGCAAACTAACTTTTGGGTAAATATGCACGAGGTAGAAGCCCCCGCATTGGGTAGCGAAATGTTGGCATTATTGCACCCTACTTCTGCGGTTTGTGGTATGCCAAAACCTGCCTCACAAGCATTTTTATTGGCGCATGAAGGCTATGATAGGCAGTTTTATAGTGGTTTTTTAGGTACTTCGGCTATCCATAACAGCAGCCATTTATTTGTCAATTTGCGTTGTATGCAGTTGCACGATAATGGCTTAACGCTATACGCAGGTGGTGGAATTACAATAGATTCTGTGCCTGAACAGGAATGGCATGAAACCGCTTTGAAGATGCAAATCATGCAAAATATACTTTAATGGTTAATGATTAGTGGTTAATGGTTAATGGTTAATTGAGCTGGATAGATGGGTTTAACTTGATAGTATGTAAACTAACCACTAACCATTATTTTTAGGTTTTTACAGATAAATTTTATTTCCAACAAAAACATGGTACTTTTGAAAAAGCGTGTCGTAATATTTTAAATTAACGTGTATAAATTATGAAACTCCTCAAAATAGCCGCAGGTGTATTGAACCAAACACCACTTGATTGGGACGGGAATAAATTCCGCATACTTGGTGCGATAGCGCAGGCAAGGGCGCAAGAAGCTACCGTTTTATGCTTGCCTGAAATGTGTATTACAGGATATGGGTGCGAAGATGCGTTTTACGCGCCTTTTGTACACGATACTGCCTTGCAAATATTATTGGAAATCGCCCCTGAAACATCAGGCATGGTGGTGTCGGTTGGTCTGCCCTTAGTGGTGCAGAATAAGATTTTTAATACAGCATGCCTACTTGTTGATGGTAAAATCGCAGGCTTTATCGCCAAGCGGTTTTTGGCAGGCGATGGCATTCATTATGAGCCACGCTGGTTTATGCCTTGGAAAGCAGGGCAACACAGCTTTATTGAAATTAATGGAGAGCGGTATCCTGTCGGCGATTTTTATTTTGATATTGGAGGTGTAAAAATTGGCTTCGAGATTTGCGAAGACGCATGGGTAGCCAACCGACCTGGACGCGATCATTATCTGAATGGCATCGACTTAATCCTCAATCCATCTGCAAGTCATTTTGCTTTTGGGAAAATAAATATCCGCAAACGCTTCGTCTTAGAAGGCTCACGCGCCTTTGGTGTAGGGTATATTTACTCGAACTTATTGGGCAACGAAGCAGGCAGAGCAATTTATGATGGTGGCGCACTGATAGCGTCTGCAGGCGAGTTGTTGGCGGTAGGCGAGCGGTTATCGTTCCATGATTATTTGGTAACAAGTGCTGTGATAGACCTTGAGATGAACCGCATGGCACAACTCCAAAGTCGCGCGCCCTTTGAACTTGCCTCCGATGAAACTGGTGGCATCTCTATCCCGTTTAATTTCCCACAACTGAAGCCGACTCCGCAAGAACCTACGCTGTCCGAATGGGAAAAAAGCAAATACCAAAAAGAGGAGGAGTTTACGCGTGCTATGTCGTTGGGGCTGTACGATTATCTGCGTAAAAGTAGGTCGCACGGCTTTGTGATATCATTGAGTGGTGGAGCAGACTCTGCTGCGCTTGCCTGCCTCGTGCATATTATGATTGAAATGGGTATTGATAGTATTGGAGATGAGTATTTTAGAAGTAAACTCGCCTACATCAAAGACTTGAGCGAATATAAACACAAAGACGATCTTACCAATAAACTCTTGACTACCGCCTATCAAGGAAGCGAAAACAGTGGGGAAGTTACGCGCCAAGCCGCTGAAAATCTTGCTCTCTACTTGAATGCTTCGCACCACGAACTGTTTATTGGTGATTTAGTGAAAGATTATACACGCATTATAGCTGACAGTCTCAAAAGACCGCTCACTTGGGAAACTGATGATGTGGCACTTCAAAACATACAAGCACGCGTACGTGCGCCAAGTATTTGGATGTTTGCCAATATTAAAAATGCGTTATTGCTTTCTACCAGCAATCGCTCTGAAGCCGCTGTAGGCTATGCGACTATGGATGGTGATACGGCAGGAGGACTTAGTCCAATAGCAGGTATTGACAAGGCATTTTTGCGAAAATGGTTGCGTTGGCTTGAGAAAGTAGGCTACTACAGAGAGTTTGGTACACATATTATTCCTGCACTTTCGTATATTAACGAACAGCAACCTACTGCCGAATTGCGTCCACAAGACAGCAAACAGACTGATGAGGCAGATTTAATGCCCTACGATTTGCTTGATGAGGTAGAGGAAGCGGCTATTCGCGATAAGAAGAACCCGATAGCTTGTTATGAACTTCTGTTTTCAAAGTTTCCGCAATACTCGCCTGCCCAACTGAAAGAGTGGATAACGAAATTCTTCCGCTTATGGTGCCGCAATCAATGGAAAAGAGAACGCTACGCACCCTCGTTTCATTTAGACGATAAAAATCTGGACCCCAAAACATGGTGTCGATTCCCTATTCTTTCAGGTGGTTTTGAGCGTGAATTAGAGGCATTAAAAAATTATCCTGTATAAATATTTTTAAATAAATTGACGATATAAAAAATCCTGGTTTTTAATCGTCAATTTTTCATTATTTTATGTGTGTTTTTATGATTGTAAATTTTCGCAAATTATGGCTACTCGCTATGTTATTTTGCTTGCCTACCTGCTTAGCAGCACAAAACCTTTCTCTTATACGTGAAAGTACACGTGTGTATCGAGATAGTTTGAAAGCTGTGTTTTTAAAAGAAAAAGATATAGCACAGTTGGTAAAAATAATCAAAGCATCTATGTATGCTATGCATCCTAATAGGCTTCAATATGATGA
>JAYTNK010000502.1:0-2149 GCA_043748375.1 Cytophagales bacterium | reverse complement strand
GGCATTTTTTTGTCTTTCTGCCTCTATGCTTTGCAGTTTCAAATCCTTCTCCAAAGCCTCCTTTTTTTTCTGGTCTAATTCCTTGTTTTTATTCAAAATTTCTATTTCTGCTTTTGTTTCCATGTTGGCTATTTTCTTTGCTTTATCCGAATTGAAAAGCGAATCACTTGTCATTTTATACAGTTCATGGTATTCAAGGGCTTTGGCATAGTCGCCATTAAGTTTGTAACTTTCATAGAGTGTATTACTTACACGCCCTATATCCAAAGGTGTTTTCATTTCATTGGCTATTTGAAGGCTTTTTTGGGCGTATTCTATACTTTTGGTGTAGTCTTTTTGTTTTTGGGCTACTTCTGCAAGCCCATTCCAAGAATAAGCCATGCCATATCTATCTTTAAATTCCTCTGAAATTTTTAGACTTTTTTGGTAAACTTCATACGCTAATACATAGTTATTTTGTTTTTTATGGAGCTTTGCGATGTTGTTTAAGCTGTATGCCACCATTTTTTTATCTCCCAACTCCTCTGCTACTTTTATAGTTTCTTCAAAATATTCTAATGCTAAAGTCTGTTTGTCTTGGTCAAGGTAAATACAACCAATCGCATTCAAACAGTAAGGCATATCTTCTTTATTTTTGCCTTCTTTCAGCAACTTCATGTATTCTTGATAATTTTCCAATGATAGCTCAAGTTCACCTTGAGTGTAATAAATATTTCCAATAGCCGCTAAGGTATGAGTACTTGCCAAATTATCGCCTGCTTCTTTGGCTACTTTTCGCGCTTTGAGGTAATATTCTAAAGCTATTGGGTAATTTCCCTGCACATTGTAAGTTGAGCCAATTTGTAAGAGCGCAGAAGATAATTTATTTTTATCGCCTAATTCTTCTATTAGTTTTAGCTCTTTGAGTTGAGCCTCTAAAACTAATGCGTATTTATTTTGTTGGTAACAAATATATATAATGCCTTGCAAACAAGTAATCGCGCCTTGCTTGTTGCCTATTTTTTCATATATGCTCAGACCCTTTTGGTAGCTTTCTAAAGCTAAGGGATAATTTTTCTGATAGAAATAAATATTGCCTATAATATAAATACAGTTGGCTATGCCTTTGTTAGCCTGTATTTTTTCAAAAACAATGAGTGATTTTTGATAATAAGTAAGTGCTTCGCTAAGTTCTTTTTTAACATAATATACGCTCCCCATACTGTTATACGCTAAGGCTTTCCCTTTCTCGAAGCCTATTTTTTCGCTCATCTGTAGGACTTTTTCTGCTATGGAGATGCAAGTATCAGGCTTACTGCTGTTGTATTCAAAAGCAATATAAGCGAGTGCCAATACCTTAGTCGTGTCGTGCTTGGCGGTGTTATAGACGCGCATGAGGCTGTCTAAGGCTTTTTTATCTTGCGCTTGGATGGTTAGGCAAGCAAGGCAGAAGGTAAGGGTAAGGAGGGTAATAGTTTTCATAGAAAGAAGGCATTTTTCTTTGCTCAATAGGATAGGATTTGAAACCACCCAAATGGATTGATATACAAACTTAAAAAATCATTGGGTAGAGTAAGCAGGCACAAACCCACCATAACGGTTTAAAAGCTAATAGTTACAGTTATTTTGGCTAACACAAAAAACAGAATGGTGATGCCACTTAACACTATAACGGTTTTCCAACGCAAGTTCCATTGATGTAAATGAGCTACTTGGACTTGAAGACGTTTTATTTCGGGTTTGTGTTTGTCATGAAATAATTCGAGATCGCTCATGCGCTGCCCCATCTCCTTATTTTTTTGACGGAGATTTTTGTTTTCAGTACTTGCCCTTTTGAAACTTGTTTGTATCTTTTTTATTTCTGAAGGTTCAAGTTCTTGTGTTTTAAGTAGATCGTTTACTTCTGAAATAGAGAAGTATCGCTCAATGCCACATACCTCGCAAACAGATGCGCTGTAGTCGTTACTTGCTTCGCAATTTATACAAGTCCAAGCCATAATTTATAGATAAGTTTTTTAGTTTTAATAAAACTTTCCGATTTCCTGATAAGCAATTAATCCTATAGCAAGTAGAGCAAACAATACACCTATTTTGTTAAGCGTAGATAGCTTCTCCTTAAACAGCACCCGCCCGCCCAATGCGGCAAAAAGAATAATAGCAATATTGAATA
>JAYTNK010000501.1:0-2393 GCA_043748375.1 Cytophagales bacterium | reverse complement strand
GTTACAAGCGGTTTGGCTCGCATTATTTCGCCCGCACCCTTGGGAGGCAAGAAACCCTATTATGTTACTCTCAGCCATAGAAGCTACTTTTTTCTTATGGCTTACTTTGCGTTTATTATTTGCCAATAATATATTTAGCATTATCAATATGATGTTCGCCCATCCTGTTTTATTACTTTGTTTATTATTTTCATTTCTTTTAGGTTTTGGGGTGGCTACCTCAAGCAATAACTTTGGCTCAATGGTGCGCTATCGCGTCCCATACCAACCTTTTTACTTAGCTATGATTTACATTTTAAGATATTTATTGAATAAAAAAACAAGTTTATATTAAAATTTTAAATATTAAATAAAACTTATTATTTTATCACTTCTTCATACGCCATGCAAGAACAATTATCGAAATTCCTCTTTAGTGCCGTAGATTTTGTTAATCGAAGCGCGGAAACACTGCAAAGTACCCTCAGTCAATTGACCGAAAACAGGCAAATTTCGCTTGAGGAAGGTCAAAAAATGTATGAAGATTTCCTGAAAACTACCGAAGGTCGCCGCGAGGAATTCGAAACGCAGGTAGGCAAGATTCTTGAACGGGTAGCCGAAAATTTGCAACTCGCTACTGCCAAGCAAATAGCAGAATTGCAAAACCAAGTACAAGCACTACAAGCAAGAATAAGCAAATTGGAGGAATCTAAATAACTATGTTTGAAAAGACAGTACGGAATCTAAACCGCATACGAGAGTTTATCAATATTTTACTCAAATACGGATTTGAGGATTTAGTGGCAAACACAACCTTGCGCAGGTTTATCCCTAATCAAACCAAGTGGTTGCGTGATGAGAAGCCTGTGCTTGCCTACTCACGCTGGGAACGTATGCGCATGGTAATAGAAGAATTGGGAACGACCTTCATAAAGTTTGCGCAAACCCTTAGCAATCGCCCCGACCTTTTGCCCGAAGGACTCATAGCTGAACTTGAGAAACTCCAAAGCCAAGCCCCTGCCATAGATATTGAACTCATAAAAAATACAATTAAACAAGAAATGGGCAGAGAGGTTAGTGCTATATTCAGCTTCTTTGATGAAAAACCACTCGCTGTCGCTTCTATAGGGCAAGTGCATAAAGCTACCTTGCCTACAGGCGAGTCGGTAGTCGTAAAAGTTCAAAAACCTGATGCAAAAAAACAAGTCGGTACAGATTTAGCCCTCCTGCGAGATGTAGTGCGCCTTACTGAAAGCTATTTTAAAAATTTTGGTGTTTACAACCCCTTAGAAATTGTAGATACATTTGAAAAGACCATGCAACGCGAACTCGATTATACGCAAGAGTTACGCAATATGGAAAAGTTTCAAAAACTACATAAAGACAGAACAAATTTTCATATACCATTCGCTTATAGAAATTATTCCACAGCTAAAATCCTTACCACAGAATATATACAAGGTTGCAAAATAAGTGATGTAGCACAACTCGAAGTTTGGGGGCTTGAACCCAAAAACATTATTGAAAAGGGATTGAATATCTATCTTACGCAAATATTCGAGTATGGTTTTTTTCACGCAGACCCACACCCAGGCAATATCTTAGTGCGCCCAAACGGTATGTTAGTACTTATTGATTTTGGCATGGTAGGCAAGTTGCTCAAACACCAAAAGTATGCCTTTGCAGGCGTTTTTGTAGGTTTTGCTAACCAAGACCCGAAAATGATGGCGCGGAATATGCGTACACTCTCACCTGAAAGCCCTATCTCGGATATGCAAGCCTTTGAAGGAGCAATGCAAGAATTAATAGAGGAGTTTATCGTTTTTGGCGACCCGCAAGCAGGCTTAGCTGAGTTTACTGTATCATTGCAAAAAGTAATTTACCAATATAAACTCCAAGTGCCAGGTTCTATCTTCTTGATATTAAGAGCATTGGCTATTTTGGAGGGCATCAGCAAAATATTATATCCTGGTTTTGAAACCATTAACTTTATCAAACCGTATGGGCTGAAAATGTTGGGTGAGCAATTCTCTTTCCGCAACCAACGCAATGAGTTGGTCTATTCTATTTCACAAGGCATCTCGCTCATGTACGCCCTCCCTGCCGAGCTGAAGTCTATTTTGCATCAACTACGACATGGCGAACTCAATATTAACATTGTACAAAAAGGGCAGGAAGAAAAAGAACGTAGGCAAGAAATACAAAGCACGCGCATGATGTGGGCATTTTTACTGGGTATTTTTTGGCTATCCACAGCTTTTACATGGCAGGCAAGTACGTTTTTTAGCCTCCTGTCTTTTGGATTCGCTATTTTAGCAGGAATTGGGCTATTTTGGCAAATATTAAGAAAGTAAGGTTCTTCTAAAATTTACACCATTTTTTTTACATAGAATAGGGGTTGCAACCCCTATTCT
>JAYTNK010000500.1:0-1981 GCA_043748375.1 Cytophagales bacterium | reverse complement strand
GACAAACTTCTATTAAACATCTTGCCTGAAGAAATCGCCCAAGAACTCAAAGAAACAGGACAGGCAACTCCAAAGCATTATGAATTGATAACAGTTCTTTTTACAGACTTCAAAGGCTTCACGCAAATAGCCGAAAAGATGACACCGCATGAGGTGATCGAGAATTTGAATACTTGCTTTTACGCTTTAGATTTGATTTGTGATAAATATGGTTTGGAGAAAATCAAAACCATTGGCGACTCGTATATGTGTGCGGGGGGCTTGCCTGTAGCCAATACTACTAATCCTATTGATGTTGTTTCGTCAGGGCTTGAGATGCAAGCATTTATGGCAACATGGAAAGCGGAAAAAGAAGCGAAAGGCTTGCCTGCGTGGGAATTGCGTTTAGGTATTCATTCAGGCGAGGCTGTTGCAGGGGTGGTAGGCAAGAACAAATTTGCGTATGATATTTGGGGCGATACAGTGAACCTTGCCTCCCGCATGGAAAGTAGCGGAGAGGTAGGCAAGGTCAATATTTCAGGGGTTACTTACGAACTTGTCAAAGATACTTTCCAATGTGTTTACAGAGGCGCAATAAACGCAAAAAATAAGGGCGAAGTAGATATGTATTTTGTGGAAAAGATATTGTAAATTTATCTTTGTAAACTACTAAAAATTATGAACCTATTTTGATTGGGTAATCAAAAAACTATTGCGCGATAAGGCGAATATTGATGTATTTTACCTTTTATGCTGTTGTTGGGTGTTCGAAAAGTGCAGGCAAGGTCATTATTTCACACACATTCCACTACTGCACTTTCCGAACACCTACAACGACAGAAAAAAAACTTATATATGAAAATCAAAATTATTGTTTTATTAGCACTCTTTGTAAAACTATCATTGTGCGAGATATATGCCTGTGGTTGGTTTTATACGCTTGATGTAAATGGAAAAGAAGTTGTGAAAGGACACACTGAAAACTTGCATCTTTTCCGACATTTTTCTAAAGAAGAAACTTTGGAGAGCTTAAAGAGTATGGAATATGTTCTTCCAAGAGATTACAACTATAAGGCACATTCAAATTATGCTCTGTTGCTTTCACAAATAGGAAAAGTGAAAGAAGCCTTAGAGATTTTAGAAAGGCTAAACCAAGAACATCCAAATGAGTATATTTTGATGGCTAATTTGGGTACTTTGTACGAATTGAATGGAAAGAATCAAGAAGCCTTGCATTGGATTCAAAAAGCCATTCAAAAAAAACCTGATTCACACTATGGAAGTGAATGGATTCATGTGAAAATATTGGAGGCTAAATTGAATATCCAAAAAGATGTTAATTGGTTGAAAAACAACCATGTAATAGATGTGTCACGATTCAAAGTAAAGCCACTCACAGAGAATGATTTAAAAGAATTGGCTAAATTGGAAGAACATTTGAACTATCAGTTGCACGAAAGGGTGCCTTATACACCAAGCCCTGACCCTATTGTTTTTCAGTTATTGATGGATTTGGGAGATTTGATAATGAATAATGATTTACGAAGTAGTCATGTCGCTTACAGCTTTGCTGTTATTTTTGCAGGCGAAGCCCAAGAAAAAGCACAGGCACAAACTAAAATGATGGAAGCTGAGTTTTTGATAAGCAAATACAACAAAACTTATCTCAACACAACGAAATATGAAAATACAGGTAATATTCTTCAAATCAATGACTACCAAGTAATCAATCTTTTCCCTAAAGAGGTCAAAAAGCAAAGCCCTAAAGAGCAGACAAATAGTTATTTGGACAAAAAATATTCTTTTTTAGGCTATATTATGTCGATTATAGCAATTTTAGCTGTAGCAATATTTTTTATCTGGAGGACATGGAGATAATTTTTGATGCCTTGCCTGCCATAAATACAAATAATCCAGTTGCCTTTCCCCAGTTCATTGAAGTATGATTAACTACCCATATATCAATATGTTAGTTGAATTTTCTAACTTCAACTTAGTGGTA
>JAYTNK010000499.1:0-4374 GCA_043748375.1 Cytophagales bacterium | reverse complement strand
ATAGGGTTTCAAACCCTATCCTATTGAGCAGACAAGGGTATTTGTATCAAGAAAAAAAACAACCTATAATGAATAAAACACTCGCAGAAGCATTACAGAAGCGTATTCTCGTCTTAGATGGCGCAATGGGTACTATGATTCAACGCTACAAGTTTTCGGAAGAAGACTACAGAGGCGAACGCTTTAAAGATTTTCCTTATTCGCTTAAGGGTAACAATGATTTGCTCGCGCTGACACAGCCTGAAGCTATCAAATCTATTCACTGCCAATACTTAGAGGCGGGCGCGGATATTCTCGAAACCAATACCTTTAATAGTACTTCTGTTTCGATGGCAGACTATCACATGGAGGATTTGGTGTATGAGCTGAACTACATGGCGGCTCGATTAGCCAAAGAAGCGACTGAAGAATATAACAGCAAAACGCCTGACAAGCCTCGTTTTGTGGCAGGTTCTATCGGGCCAACAAGCAAGACGACTTCGCTCTCGCCTGATGTGAATAATCCAGGTTATCGCGCTGTAACGTTTGATGAATTGGTAGAAAGTTATACCGAGCAAATTCGCGGTTTGGTTGATGGTGGTTCAGATTTGCTATTGGTGGAAACTATTTTCGATACACTGAATGCCAAAGCCGCTTTGTTTGCGATTGATAAATATGCTACTGAACATGGCAAAAATTTGCCTATCATGGTTTCAGGCACGATAACAGATGCCGCAGGCAGGACACTTTCAGGACAGACTATCGAAGCATTTTTGTATTCAGTTTCTCACCTGCCTTTGATGTCAGTTGGGATAAATTGCGCGCTTGGCGCAGATTTGATGCGCCCCTACATACAAAGTTTGGCGAAAAATGCGCCTTTCCATGTATCGGCTCACCCCAACGCAGGTTTGCCTAATGAGTTTGGTGAATATGACCAAACGCCTGTAGAAATGGCAGATATCATAGAGGATTTTCTGCAAAACAATTTTCTTAATGTAATTGGGGGTTGTTGTGGTACAACGCCTGACCATATTCACGAAATTGCTACACGCGCTGCGAAATATGCACCCCGCACCTTGCCTGCCCAGCCGCACTATGCCCGCTATAGTGGCATGGAAAGTCTATTGGCAACGCCCGAAATCAATTTTATCAACGTAGGTGAGCGTACCAATGTAACAGGTTCTGCCAAGTTCCGCAAGCTCATCAAAGAAGAGAAATATGAAGAAGCGTTGAGCATTGCCCGCGACCAAGTAGAAGGTGGCGCGCAAGTGATAGACGTGAACATGGATGAGGGAATGTTGGATTCCGAAGAAATCATGAAGGTTTTTTTAAACCTCATTGCTTCTGAACCCGATATTGCCAAATTGCCTATTATGATTGATAGCTCGAAATGGTCGGTTATCGAAGCAGGTTTGAAGTGCGTGCAAGGCAAATCAATTGTCAATTCAATTTCTTTGAAAGAAGGCGAGGAAGAATTTATCCGCAAAGCGCAACTGGTAAGGCGTTATGGTGCGGCTACTGTCGTAATGGCGTTTGATGAAAATGGACAGGCAGATAGCTACGAAAAACGTATTCAAATCTGTGAGCGTGCTTATCGTATTTTGGTGGACAAAGTAGGCTTTCCTGCCGAAGATATTATTTTTGACCCTAATATCTTGACTGTAGCCACAGGTATCGAGGAACACAATAATTATGCAGTTGATTTTATCAATGCTACACGTTGGATTAAAGCTAACTTACCTCACGCGAAAGTTTCAGGAGGAGTAAGTAATATTTCTTTCTCTTTTAGAGGAAATGACAAAGTGCGCGAAGCGATGCACTCGGCTTTCCTATACCACGCCATCAAAGCGGGTATGGATATGGGAATTGTAAATGCGGGTATGATTGAAGTCTATGATGATATTCCAAAAGAAATGTTGGAATTGATTGAAGACGTTTTGCTCAACCGCCGTCCAGATAGTACGGAACGCTTGGTAGATTTTGCGGAACGCATCAAAGGCGACAGCGCAGGCAAGCAGAAGGAAAGCGACTTTTCATGGCGTGAAAACACCGTAGAAGAACGCCTTAAGTATGCACTCATGAAAGGTATTACGGATTTTATAGACGAGGACACAGAAGAAGCCCGTTCAAAATACGACAAACCCTTGCAAGTGATTGAAGGCCCTCTGATGGATGGTATGAGTGTGGTAGGCGATTTATTTGGGGCAGGCAAGATGTTTTTGCCTCAAGTCGTAAAGTCCGCCAGAGTAATGAAAAAATCGGTGGCTTATCTCATGCCTTTCATGGAAGCTGAAAAACTAAAAGCAATTGAAAGAGGGGAAGTTACCACAAGTGGCGCGCCTAAAATCTTGATGGCAACCGTAAAAGGGGACGTACACGACATAGGCAAGAACATTGTAGGCGTGGTATTAGCGTGCAATAATTATGAAGTAATAGATTTAGGGGTAATGGTTTCTGCCGAGAAAATCCTCGAAGTAGCCAAAAGAGAAAAGGTTGATGTGATTGGCTTGAGTGGCTTGATTACGCCCAGCTTGGACGAAATGGTTTATGTTGCGAGCGAAATGGAAAGACAAGGTTTTAAAATCCCTCTGCTGATTGGAGGCGCAACAACCTCAAAAATTCACACAGCCGTAAAACTTGCGCCCAAATATAGTGCGTCCATAGTCCATGTGTTAGACGCTTCGCGCTCCGTGCCTGTAGTGAGCAATCTATTGAATAAAGATAACTACGAAAAATTTGCCGCAGATACACGCAAAGAGTATGACGAAATGCGCGAAGGACACGCCAACCGCAAACAAGACAAACGTTTTGTAACCATAGAAAAAGCCCGCAAAAACAAAACGAAAATAGATTGGCAGGCAAAGGACATTAAAAAGCCTAATTTCTTGGGCAATCAAACGTTCTTGGATTATGATTTGGCAGAATTGGCAACTTATATTGACTGGACTCCGTTTTTCCAAACGTGGGAACTGCATGGTAAATTCCCTAAAATTTTGCAAGACGAAGTAGTAGGTGTAGAAGCTACCAAACTTTATCATGACGCTACTACACTTTTGAACAAAGTAATCGCAGAGAAAGGTTTGCAGGCAAGGGGCGTGATTGGTTTTTACCCTGTGAATGTAGTGAATGACGACGAGATTTTGGTCTATCCTTTTACTGAAACGATAGCCGAAACACCTTGCGATAAACATGGCGCACACAAGCACGCACATTACAAGGCTTTGCGCCAAGAAAAGCCACAAGCTACTTTATATTCTCTTCGCCAACAGTCTGAAAAGTCAGTAAATGTAGCCAATCTTTCGCTTGCGGATTTTATTGCACCTGTAGAAACAGGCTTAGAAGACTATATAGGCGGTTTTGCGGTGTCTATTTTTGGGGCAGAGGAAATAGCCAAAGCCTTCGAAGCAGACTATGATGATTATAATGCTATCATGATAAAAGCCCTTGCTGACCGTTTTGCAGAGGCATTCGCGGAACGTATGCATGAGCGTGTGCGTACAGAATTTTGGGGCTATGAGCCTTTGGAAAACCTTACCAACGAGGATTTGATTAAGGAAAAATACACAGGTATTCGCCCCGCGCCTGGCTATCCAGCCTGCCCCGACCACACCGAAAAAATTACACTATTCAAACTTCTTGACGCAGAAAAAGCTACAGGCACTATTTTGACCGAAAATCTGGCCATGTATCCTGCCGCCTCTGTATCGGGCTTTTATTTGGCACACCCTGAGTCGCGCTACTTCGGTTTAGGCAAGATTGAAAAAGACCAAGTAGAAGACTACACCCAACGCAAAGGCATTTCCCTTGCCGAAGCTGAACGTTGGCTAAGTCCGAATTTGAATTATTAATTTTTCCCCAAAAAACAGCACTTGCCTTGTGTGGGTGCTGTTTTTTAACAAAACGCTATGGAAAAAATCCTACCCAATGCGCATCTTGCCTACATAGACGATAGAAAACTAACAGAGTATTGCCTCAACCCTGAACACGCCGTAGGTAAAAATAAAGCAAAAGTTTTTAAGTCAGCTTTAAACTTAATACAAGATAATTACGTTATTTTGAAAGAGGCTATTCTGGAGGCTGTTTTGGAAACAAAAGCGCAAGTTAGCTCTACTGACCAATACGGCACACGCTACAGCACAGATTTTCAAATGGAAAATGAAGATAAATTAGCTACAGTTCGTGCTACTTGGATTTGTGAAACAAGTGCTGATGCTGTGCCTCGCCTTACAAGTTGTTATATTGTTACTTAAAAAACAAAAATATGAACGATAAACTGCAATTATTTGATGTGATAGTTTTGACTCAAAAAGTCGGTACTTTGAAAAAAGGTGCATTGGGCACTATAGTCGAAGTGCTTGATGATGAGGTTTTTGAAGTAGAGTTTGCTAATTCTAA
>JAYTNK010000498.1:0-4172 GCA_043748375.1 Cytophagales bacterium | reverse complement strand
GTAAACTCGAACCTTCTCACATATTTTCGCAGGAGCAACAGTTTTTCTCAAAGCGCGAGTTAGATACGTTATTATTAAAACCGCTCATTCCTTTTAGTTATAACACACCTACATTGCCTCGCAAGTTAGGCGCGATGGACGAGCAGGCCTTTTTTGACCTGAATTATTATTTGCCTGACGATTTGCTTGTGAAAGTAGATAGGGCTACTATGCGTTACGGTTTAGAGGCACGCGTGCCATTATTGGATTATAGGGTTATAGAGTTTGGGCTGAATCTCAATCCTGACCTAAAATATCATAACAAAACTACCAAATATTTGCTGAAGCAACTCTTGTATGATTACTTACCTGCCAAGATGTTTGACAGACCAAAACAGGGTTTTGCTATTCCGCTCTCCACATGGTTGCGAGGCGATTTGAAGTATCTGCTTGACGAATATTTGAATCCTGATATTGTGAAGCACTATGGCATTGTGAAGCCTGAAATGGTAGAAATGTTTAAGGCAAAGTATCTAAAAGGGAACTTATATTATTACAATCGCGTCTGGGTTTTAATGCTTCTGCACCAATTTTTACGCAAAGAATTTGTTTAATTTGGTTCTTGAAAGTTATTATGGATTTTGCTTGCTACCCACGATTTTAATCGTGGGTTTGATTGATTTAGCCCACAAATAAATTCGCGATGGGTTAATAAAGAATTTTAAAACAACAAATTTTCTCAATAATATAAAGGTTAGCCTTGATATTATTGAGAATGTGCTTATTTTAGGAATATATAAATTAAGTTTTATGCTTCCTCTTGGTCTATCTCGACCATATCTATAGGTAGTTTCACGATTTGCTTCAAATCCTCACCTGTTTGTAGCATATCTTCATCATCAGAGTCATAATACCACTTCACTTCCGTTTTATTGCCCGCAAGGTGTAACTTCTCCAGTTTCTTCAAGATGCCTAAAATATACATAGAAGAACTTGTATTGAAATAATCAAGCCTGAAAGTTAATAACGTTTGCTTGGTAGGTACATTAGCATATTGGTCGAGCCACGATAGGAGTGGTTCGTAGAACTGATAAGAGTTCTCGGGGATAGAACGCCCTGTAATTTCAAGCTTGCCTACAGAGGCATCAAAACTTACTTCGGGGGTTTTTGATGTACCACTAATGACTATATTGTCCATATACGGTTTTTGATTTGCTTTAGTTTACTTTTATTTTCAGCATAAATACCGAAAAGTCTTGTGCTATTTTTTTGGTTTGAAAAAAAACTTGCCTGTCAGCTCGGCGCATAATGTCTATCAATCCTAAACCAGCACCGCCTTGTGTAGGAAGCACCTCTTTATTGAGGGACTGTATATAGTATGCTTGCAATTCGTCATGACTTAGGTTTTCGAGCAGCTGAATACGTGCGTTGAGTTTTTCTACGTTAGCATCATCTATCCAATTGCCTGTAGTAACCCAATATACATCCTCGCCTGCAGTTATTTCTACTGTTATCTCTGGTTCACCTTCTTCGCTTGCTATTGTAGGTACAACTTCTTTACAAAGTATTAAAAAAGGTGATTTTATAGCCTGCGATATATTTTCGAAAGGTTCATTTTGAATATCTTGCGTATAATGAAAACTGTTTTGAAGGCTTTCAATAAGTATATTGACTATTTTTTTACGAACTTTTGGCTTGGAGGAGGCTTTTTTGAGTGCCTTTTCAGCTAATTGCACGAGCATATCAATCAATTCCCCATCTATTTCGCCGTTGTAGGCAAGGAGGACTTGTTTTTGGGTGAGCCAATCATAAAGTTCAACATCGGGCAGTTCACTCGGTGTTTCCATAAACGCAGATACGCAGTGTTTTCTTAAGTTAGGCGCAAAGTTACTGTTTTTTTTGCAATTTTAGAGAGTTTTTTTTTTTTTGCAAAAAAAAAAAAAATCGCCTTTTTCTTACAATCTTTGCACAGAGAAAAGAGCATTTCCATGCAAAATATAATTTTAAATACCCTCCTAAATAATAATCACACAAATACCTACTTGCTTTGTGCAGGGAGGCGTATGCTTTATGTAGTATTTTTTATATCCATTATGGCTTGTGATAGGTATAATCCTGTACAAGATGAGATTCCCGATGTACCACGCGAGACTCAAGCCTATTCTACAGAGGCGATGAATTTGGCTATACGCATGATAGAATTGTATCCTGAAGAACCATTATACAAGTACAAAAAAGGTGTATTGCACTTGCAGCGACAAGAATGGAGTGCGGCTGTAGAGGCAATCACACAAGCGCTTAAATATGATTCCTTGAACGTTTCTTATCGCTTTTCACTTGCGACCGCCCATCATGCACAAGAAGATTATAAAAAAGCCTTGCAAATATTTCAACGTATCTTACCTAAAATAGAAGACGATTTTGAGAGTTTGGTGTTGGTAGGCGAGCTATATTATACCCAAAAGGAATATGATAATGCTACCAAATATTTAAATAAAGCTCTAAAAATAACATCACACGAAGCCAAAGTTTATTATTGGAAAGGAACAGTCGCCTTAGCGCGTTTGGATACGGCTACCGCTATCCAAAACTTAAACATTGCCTTACAGCGAAAGCCAAGTTATGCCCTTGTTTACAACGCCTTTGCTGAAATGTATAATCGTTATGACTTGCCTACCCTAGCTATAACGTATGTAAACAAAGGGCTTCAGTATGACGCAAAAGCTTCTATACTCTATTTTACAAAAGCGGAGGCTTTTCGAATAAAACGATTTTCAGATGATAGTGCGCGTCTGAATTATGAAAAAGCCTATCGCCTGAACCGAAAACTGCACATGGCTGGGTATTATTTGGGTAAATATACTTACGAAGCAGGCAAGTATGAAGAAGCAAAACGCTATTTTGAAGCTGTAGTCAGGCAAGAGCCTGTTTTTGCAACTGCCTATTATTATCTTGGAATGTGCCTGCGTATGAGTGGAAATAAAGAAGAAGCGTTGAAAAAATTAGGCATGGCTATAAAACAAGATGCAAAACTCCTCACTGCTACTGATATGTATTGGGCTATAAGCAATGAAATACAACAAGAACGCTATTATCGTTACGAAGACTCTTTAAGAAGAATAAGTCAAGTTATTGATACAACTAAACATTTTTAAGTTTTTAATGTGTGATTTTTAATTTTACAAAAAAACCACATTTACTTAACCGTTATTTTTTGGATTCTACCTTTACTTTCTGTCAAGCCTATTTTTTTCGCGCTTTCAGCTATATTGAATTGCTTGCCTGTGTAGCTGTCATATTTTGCCTTGAGGGAGGCATAATCAGAGCGCAAATTCTCTACTTCATTTTCCATTTTTGTTGTTTCGCGTATCATACGTTCGCCATAATGGACATTGCCAATGTATAGCACTGCCATGCCAACTAAAAAAAGTAAATTGGGTAAATACTTTACTGCGACCTCGCCTCCAGGCAGTCGTTGTTCAGGATTGAGGCTGACCGTTTTTTCTAAGTTCTGAAAAAGTTGAAAAGTACTTTTCTTTTTGCGGAATTTATTTTCTGTCATATATCTTTTTAAGTGCGCAAAGATAGGCTGTTTTAGACAAAGAATAATGGCTTTCGTGTTTTTTATTTGTGTTTTATAGGCACAATCTTCAAAACATTGCCTATTACAAAGTTTTGGGTAGGCAAGTACAAAACTTGCCTACCCGTTACAAAATTTTAAGAATAGACTTTTTTTGATACTCAGTCTAAATCTATATAAGGATAGCTTACTTTGGTTAAAAATAAACCATTGGCGGGTGCGCCACGTCCTGCGTTTTTCCTGTCTTTGCTTTGTATAATGGCTTCAAAAGCCTCTATTGTTAATTTATCCGTGCCTACTTTCAACAATGTACCTACTATAGCGCGTACCATGCCATACAAAAAACGATTTGCCATAATATGAAAAGTATAACCCACTTCAGTTTGCACCCATTCTGCCCTTTTTATAGTGCAAAGGTAGTGTTTTTGGTCAGGCGACACTTTACTAAAGGCTTGAAAGTCTTGGTATTGTAACAACAACTTGGCTGCCTCGTTCATTTTCTGCACATCTATAGGATAGCGGTAAAAGTAGGCAAGGTTCAGTAGAAACGGGTTTTTTTGTGTAGTTAAACGATATTCATAACTGCGCATGGTAGCATCATAGCGAGCGTGCG
>JAYTNK010000497.1:0-5833 GCA_043748375.1 Cytophagales bacterium | reverse complement strand
ATAGGTCAGCTTTTGACCGCATTATACAAGCGGGCGGGTACGTTTCAGTTAATACGGGCGTTACTGTTGATGCCAATGAAATACCCATAGGCAAAGGTGTAGCTGACGAAGCCTTTGATGCCGCTACTTGTATCGGCTGCGGCGCGTGTGTGGCTGCTTGCAAAAACGCTTCCGCCATGTTGTTTGTGTCTGCAAAAGTTTCACAACTTGCATTATTGCCGCAAGGAAAAGCGGAGCGTAGAACGCGTGTAGAACGCATGGTCGCACAAATGGACGAAGAAGGCTTTGGTGCATGCACGAATACGGGTGCTTGCGAAGCAGAATGCCCGAAACAAATTTCTCTCAGTTATATTGCGCGCATGAACCGAGAATATTATGTAGCCAAAGTAACCTCTAACAATGTGTAAGTAGGTTATTAATACAGTAAGTATTGAATATACTACATTAAAAGTGGTATATTCAATATTTTAAGCTATATGATTAATCTAATGTGGGTCTTAGAAAACTGTTATGGTGGTAATAATCAGTATTGACAATTTAAATTGGTTCTTAGAAAGTTATTGCAGAACTACTGAACAAAAGGCTTGAATTTAGCTTATGCGAGGCATTTTTACTATGGATTATTTAGTTGAACTGTATCTGTTGTTAAAAAAACGTCTTTTGGGTTGTAATTTTGTTAGATTTTTCGTTGTAGCGACCTGCTACGACTGCGAAATCTACCTCGTTTCGCGCAAAAATACGCATTTTTTACTGCTGAAAAATCCAACTGAACAACCCCTATTTAAAAATGCCCATCTTGCTATAACTTTCTAAGAACCTTTAAATTTAAAAATCATGGATGTAAAAATTATATATTTTTCGGGATTAAATGGATTAAGAGCCATTGCTGCTTTAGCTGTAGTTATTTCGCACACTACTTTAGCACTTAAAGCCTTTAATCTTAGTCCATTTATCTTTGGTGTTGCGAAAGATGGCACACCTAAAGGTTTAATTCTCGCGGGATATGGTGTAACTATTTTTTTTGTACTGAGCGGATTTCTTATCACTTATTTGCTACAAGCAGAGAAGGATATACAAGAAATTAATATAAAAAAATTTTATGTAAGGCGAATACTTCGCATTTGGCCTTTATATTATTTATATTTGATTATATGCGTAGCAGTCATGTTATTGTATAAGCATCATTTAGATATAAAAGTACTGCTTCTGTATATATTTTATGCGGCTAATATTCCTTTTATTCTTGGTAATTCCTTTGGTTTTTTAGCGCATTATTGGTCTTTAGGTGTGGAGGAACAATTCTACCTATTTTGGCCTTGGGTTAATAAAAAACTGAACAATAGAGTAATTAT
Source organism: Cytophagales bacterium (assembly GCA_043748375.1). Classification (GTDB taxonomy): domain Bacteria; phylum Bacteroidota; class Bacteroidia; order Cytophagales; family Microscillaceae; genus RDXI01. The sequence goes on along the minus strand of JAYTNK010000497.1, from coordinate 4,481 downwards.
ACCAATTATTACACTTGTTATTGTCCTTTTAATTGGTATAAAAATAGGGGTACATTTTCTTTATCCTCATTCTATCATTAATTCAGCCATACACTTTCATTGCATGATTATAGGAGGCTTAGGTGCAATTTTATACAAACGAAAAAATACTTTATTTTTGAGAATAACAGACAATAAACTATCACAAATCATTTGTTGGTTAGTTATCTTTTTGTTGGCTATCAATAAGTTTCACATTGCATCTATTATTGATGGCGAAATTATTTGTATTGTCAGTTTGACTTTAATTATTGGTCAAATACAAATAAAGAATAGGATTATAAATTTAGAAACTAATGTATTAGATTTTTTAGGTAAAATTTCTTATGGTATGTATGTTACTCATCCAATATTAATTTTTTTTCTTGTCCCTATTCTAAACGCAATACCTATACAAAATTTTTATAAGTATCTACTAGTTTATTTTTCAGTACTTAGTACTACTATTGCGGTTTCGTACTTATCTTACAATTATTTTGAAAAGTATTTTTTAAGTTGGAAACACAGATTTATTGTTATAGACAGTGCTTCTTCTAAACATTTTAGGTAAAACCAAATGAATTATAAATACTGGTAGTGTTATCTTTTAACTGATATTATTATTTCGCCTTTTCAAATAAAATGAATTAGATTTGCCTAAATATTCAAAGATTTATGGTTGCCTAACAATTTTTGTGGAGGTCTGTAGCGGCAAACTTCCAATCCAATGCTGTCAATTTAAGAAAATATTAGACTCAATATTTCCTGAAACTTGCCTGCCCGAGCGCAAAAGATAGCTTAAATCCCTTAGTACTTGCCAAACTAAAACCTTAAGTTGACAGCATTGAAGTCTTGAAACTTAAATGAATGAGCGATTAGGCAAGCATAGTTCCACAATAATTTTTGAAGAGTCAAAAAAAATTCATATTTTTGGAAAAGTAAATAAGCAACCACCCCAAAGACACCTATAAATATGGAAAAGACTGAAATTAAAGCACTCATTTCGCTCCTAGAAGATGATGATACAGAAGTACTGCATCATGTAGAAGACAAAATTATCTCGCTTGGTGAAGTAATGATTCCTTTTTTGGAAACTGAATGGGAAACGAACTTTAATCCTGATGTGCAAAAACGAATCGAAGACTTAATACACGCTTTGCAGTTTGCAGCAGTCAAAACGCGCCTGCAAGAATGGAAAGATACTGAAACCACTAACCTCCTTAAAGGCTTATGGGCTATCGCTACCTATCAATATCCTGACCTTGATTACAAGAAAATAAAAAAAGAAATTGACAAAATTTATTACGAGGCTTGGCTTACCCATCGCAGTTATACAAGTGCCTACGACCAAGTGAAAAATCTGAGTCAAATTATATTTGGCAAATTTAGCTTTGCGCGCAATACACAAAACCCAAACTCGCCTAGTAATTCCATGATAAACATGGTGGTCGAAAGTAAACGCGGTAATCCTATCTCCCTGTGTATCATTTATATGTTGGTAGCACAAAGACTAAAAATGCCCGTCTTTGGTGTAAATTTGCCTAATCTTTTTGTTCTTACCTACAAAGCAGACGACACACAATTTTATATCAATGCTTTCAATCGCGGTATGATTTTTAGCCGTACTGATATTGATGATTATATAGGCAAGCTCAATATCCCCACAGATGCTATGTTTTATGAGCCTTGCGAACATTTGCCTATCATACAACGCATATTGCGCAATTTAATCATGTCTTTTGAAAACTTAGGCGAGCCTATCAAAGTCAAAGAAATAAAGACGCTCCTAAAAATGATGAGTGTATGAACGATGATTTGGTAGCAAGATACGTGCAACACGTTTTGGGTATATTGCACGATAAGCAAGCCACAACCGAGCAAATAGCCCAATTAGATAAATTAAGCGAAACGCTTGGCTTGACTGAATATGACCTTGCCTACTTAGACAAGCAGTTTGTCGATGCTCAAAAAAGAGGCGCAAGCTATCTCCGTTATAAACAATGGGACAAAGCTATAGGTGAGCTGGAGCAAGCTATTTTGCTTAAACCATTGCATACCAACGGCTTATACCAAATAGCAGATGCCTTTCGCGCACGCTATCGCCAACGTAAAAGCGAAAAAGACCGCCAAAAAGCTCTCTATTATGCTGAGCGTTGCTTACAAACAGATGCTGATTGCGAAAAGGCTATCGCCCTTGTAAGCCAATTACAAAACCCATTATTGTTGTGGAGAAGTTGGTTGTATAGGCATTGGGTAGTTGGATTGATACTTGCCTGCCTCCTACTTTGTGGGCTGACAGTATGGTTTATGACACCTACTCAAGTACAAGTCGTACAACAAGCTTATTTGTATGCCCAACGCCAAGACATTAGGCTCGAACTTGATGAAAAACTTACGCAAATAGGTGTAAAGATAGACAAAAACGCCTCTTTTGCTCGACAAGAAGGCACAAACATAGCGTATCAATTACGCGGATATTTGTATCATCCAACCGCCGAAATAACACATTTAGAAGTAACTGTAAAGGTATTTGATGGGGCAGGCGAGTTGTTACAAAGCCAAAATCTAACACTTTGGGAAGAAAAAAGCTTTGAATTACGCCCAAATGACTATCTGCCCATACACGCGCTTTTGCAAATAGCTAACCCTGTGATACAAATTTCAAAAGCCGTTATTTCGGCTGTAAAAATAAACCATAACACACCCGATACGTATGAAAAAAACCAAATTATTGCCCTAAAAACAGATAGCTATACTTCAAAATTAGGCTTGCAAATAGTAGAACGCTATCAAACTATTAAACCTGAAGCTGATAGTTTTGCCCATACCATTTGCCTTGCCTACCAGCACGCCCATACAAAGCCGTTGCGTCTTTGGCGCATTGAAATTCAATGGACAGACAGGCAAGAGCGTTTGATACATAGCGAAACGGCTACACTCATCAGTCCTGAAGAGCCATTCCTTAAGGCTGAAAAGTGGCGAAATAAAACTTTTTCGTACAACATACCTTTCAAACAAAAGGATTTTAGTCGTTGCCAAGTATTGGTTTTGAGTGCGGAGTAATTTCAGGGGTAGTTTAGTTTTTTAATTTATTTTTTTTGTTTTAACAAATACATTTTTTAAGTTTACAGTGTTTTTGCAAAAAAAACTGTAATTTTGCAAAAAAATTCGTTCTTTGATATGTTAAATAGACGACACCTCCGCATAAAAGTTATGCAAGCTCTTTACGGGTTTGAGCAAGCCAAATCAGTCAATTATCAACTCGGCGTTGACCGTTTAAAACGTGCCTTTGATGCTGACTGGAACGATGAGCGCAGTGAGGAACTGAACGCTGAACGCGTAGAAAAAGCCACACAAGCCGTACAAGTGTTCCGACAACATTATCAAGATGAGCAATGGTTAGACACAACCTTGCCTGCCGATGTGAGAAGGGCAGTCCAACTAAATATCAAAGAATATCACGAAAGCACGAAAAATGATGCGAAAGGTTTCCAAAACGGACTCATGCGTGAGGTACACCGCCTATATGACAACTATCTGCTTATTCTTGCCTTGCCTCATGCAGTCGTTCAATTTGTAAATGCAGACCGTGAGAACTTGCGCACCAGCTATATGCGTAAAGATGACCAAAAAGGAGACTACAAATTTATTGAGAATAGTGTGGTAAAGTTCTTGGCTAACAATGACCTCTTACAAGTCGAACTAAAAAGACGTAATCTTTCTTGGACTACTCACGAGGAGATATTGCGCGACTTCTACCGCAACACGCTTCGCGAAGATAAGACTTATCAACAATATAACCAAAGCAAACTAATTGGCTTTGAGGAAGAGCGCGAAATGATTGCTCACATTTATCGCAATCTTGTTTTTACACAACAAAACCTTATCTTCTTCTCTCTCAAAGAGTTTGATATTAAGCGTTTTGAATTGGAAAACATGGCAAAGGCACAAGGCATAGAGCCTATTCGTCTCCAAATATTGAAAACAGCCGACGAGCTATTCAAAAGCACCGCACTCAAAATAGGCGTAGAAACCGAGAAAATACAAACTTGGGCAGAGGAGTTCCAAAAACATCTGAAAGAATTTGCGCAACACCTACACAAAGCTCAAAATCAAGCCTTAGAAAAAGAAAAAGAAAAGCCAGCTCAGCAAGACAGCCGTGCACCACGCCCACGCATACACACTCCGCGAGAAAGTGATGGATTGGAACGCGAATTTGCACAAGACATTAGGCGACTACATGCCATTTTGAGAGAGGCTTCGCAAGTATTGGTAGGCAAGCTATCGCTCTGCTTAGAAGCTGTGGGTATGAATTTACTAGATAATCAACGGGCTAACCTTGATTATATTGAGGAAGCATTGCATACTTTCTTAGAAACATTTGGACTTGGCAAGCATCCAACAGACAAAATAACCCTGCAAATAGAAAATGAAAAGGGTTCTTCGCTTTTACAAGATTTATT
>JAYTNK010000496.1:0-2119 GCA_043748375.1 Cytophagales bacterium | reverse complement strand
CCCCCATGTCCAATCGACTTGCCCACCCCACACAAAAATAAGCAATACAGGCAAGGAATAAAAGGCTAATATCAACATTTTCAGCGCATTGGCATCGCGCGTGCTATAGCCTGCGCCCAGCACGAGTGCTGCCAGAAGGAATATGCCTACGCCACCTTGCAAAAAACCACCATAAAAGCCTGTGGCAAGCATAGCACCTATAGTCAGCCATGTGATGGTCAGGTGTGGATTTGTTTCTTTCTTCATCCACCGTTCGGGCTTCATAGCGACCACACCCAGCATAACAAAAAGCAGTATGCCAATACAAATTTCTATGGCTTTAGGGGAGATTTGAATAGCCGTATAAGCACCAAGCATAGCCCCAATTAAACAAGGCACTATTACCCAAATGGCAAAACGTGGGTATGTTTTTTGTTGGCTAAAAAAAGTAATCGCACCCGTAAGACTTTGAAAGAAAACAGCCACGCGATTTGTCCCATTGGCTATATGGGGAGGCAAGCCTAAAGCCATTAAGAGCGGTACCATAATCAAACTACCGCTTCCAACAAGCGTATTGATAAATCCTATAACAATGCAAAGTATAAATATTAAAAAATAAGTCATAATATAGGCTATAGGCTAAACAAAACACCAAAACACGCTCGGACAGAGCGTGTTTGGATAGGGCAATTTTCATAAATAAAATACTTAAACGGAGTGCATATAAGAAGTGCGTGAATAGCTGAGAATGCTCTCAATCACTTCAGGCGAGGGCATTTTTTCGGCTCGCGTCATGTCCTCTTTGAGCGTGAGCAGGTGTTTGTACGTTTTGCGAAAGCCGTCATCTGTGTCCAATAAGACTACGATGTTTTCACTTTCGATGGCAGACGTTTCGCCATAAAGAAACCTAAGAAGGTCATGCTGAGAATAATGCTTGGTCATAATCCGTATTGCTTTTAGTCATATTTTTGCGCAGATTGATAAGTGCATAGCGCATACGCCCGAGAGCAGTATTCACACTTACACTTGTAGCTTCGGCTATCTCTTGAAATGTCATCTCCGCATAATGACGCATAATCAATACTTCTCGCTGTTTCTCAGGCAACTGTTGTATCAGCACACGTAGGCGTGTGTAGGTTTCTTTGCGAATCTGGGCAGTTTCAGCAGAGTCCTCTACGAATCCGAGCGTGTTCAATACTTGTCCGTTATCGTCCAATTCAGTCGTTGGATAACGTTTGTCGCGCCTAAAGAAATCTATCGCTAAGTTATGAGCGATTCGCACTATCCAAGGTAAGAACTTTCCTTGCTCATTGTACTTGCCTGACCGCATGGTATTGATAGCCTTTATAAAGGTTTCTTGCATGAGATCTTCGGCTAAGTACGTGTCTTTAACAATGAGCAAGATGGCAGTATATATCTTGTTTTTGTGGCGGTTCACGAGTTCTTCAAAAGCCTTTTCATCACCCTCTTTGTAGAAATTAACAAGCGAACTGTCGTCAATCATCTTGTAGCGGTGGGTGGTACTACTCTTAGAAAACGCTGAATGTGAGCGCATATTGTAATTCATTTAAATTTTAGCAAACAAAAAGTTTTTTTTCAAACAGCCCTACTAAATTGAAATATTATGATATACTATTCGTTAGTGGGTTTCTACTTATATTAACGGTATTGGTAAAAATAAGTTAAGGCATTAACACAACATTATCAGAGAACAGGCAATAATTATTGTTTTCTAATACAAAGATAGTATATTCTTTGGAAAACAACCGCGCTTACTTATAAAAAAGACAGTTTTTTTGGTAGATACGTTGCTTTGCCTCTTGTTAATGCTTGTTAAGCTTTAAGTAAGGTTCAGCAGGCTAATTTTCATTCTCTGCTATAATTCTCACAATAAATACCTACTTTTGCACCACAATTCAAACGTTTGTATAGGTATGCAAGAGATATTAGCGAAGTTCAACCTCACACACATCAACCCCGCCACTTCTACAGGACAAGTAAGAAGCGCACTTAATAATACCGAAACACGCACTGTGTTATCGCCCATAGATGATGCTGTATTAGGCAAAGTGGAATACGCCACTCCAGCCCAATATGAAGCTGTAATCAAAACAGCCCAAGAAGCATTTGTGGTTTGGCG